>JBAPYG010000171.1:0-4249 GCA_049284615.1 Acidimicrobiia bacterium | reverse complement strand
CTGCCCATCAGTTCGTCGGCCCTCAGACCTTTGCAGCCATCACCGGCTCCAACCCGCACACGAGCCTGTTCGGCGAGGACACCGTGTCGCCGCACACCGAGTTGGCCTCCTGGGCCGACCTGGTCGTAGTCGCGCCGGCCACTGCCGCCACCCTGGCCAAGCTGGCCACGGGGATGTCGCTCGACCTGCTGTCGGCGACCCTGCTCGCCACCCAGAAACCGGTTCTGCTCGCTCCTGCGATGCACACCGAGATGTGGGAGCACCCGGCCACCCAACGCAACATCGCGACGCTGAAGGCCGACGGGTATCAGTTCATCGGTCCCGAGGTGGGCGCGCTGGCTGGTGGCGACTCCGGGACCGGTCGTGTCGCCGAGCCCGATGACATCCTCGACGCGATCGAGCGCATGGTCTCCGCCGTGGCCGACGGTCGCCGCTTGCTGGTCACTGCAGGGGGCACTCGGGAGCCGGTCGACCCGGTCCGCTTCCTCGGGAATCGCTCCTCGGGCAAGATGGGCCACGCCATCGCCAACGCGGGGGCGCGCAGGGGCATGGACGTGACACTGATCACGACATCACAACTGCCCGTACTCCCCTCCGTGAAGGTGGTTTCCGTCGAGACGGCCGAAGAGATGCTCGCGTCGGTGGAGAGCATCGACACCGACATCGCCGTCATGGCCGCAGCGGTCGCAGACTTTCGCCCCGCCGAGCCCAGCGACACGAAGCTGGCGCGACGGGACGGTCTCGACTCGATCGCCCTCGTCCCCAACCCCGACATCCTGGCATCCGTCGTCGCCAGGCAGCAGCGCCCGTTCGTCGTTGGTTTCGCTGCAGAAACCGGCGATGTCGGCCGGGCGATCGACAAGGCTCGCCAGAAGGAGGTCGATCTCCTCGTCTACAACGACGTCAGCGAGCCCGGTTCGGGGTTTGGCACCGACACCAACCGGGTGGTCGTGATCGACTCGAATGGTGAGTCAGACGATTGGCCCGTCCTGAGCAAGGAAGAGGTTGCCGAGCGGCTGCTCGATCGAGTCGTGGAGGAGTTGGCCCGGAAGGGTTAACCTCGCCCGCGATGCGCACTTCCTATTTCACGTCCGAATCCGTGACCGAAGGGCATCCGGACAAAGTCGCCGACGCGGTCTCCGACTCGGTCCTCGACGCTGCCCTTCGTCTCAATCCAAGCTCCCGGGTGGCGTGTGAGACATTCGTCACCACCGGTGTGGCGATCGTGGGTGGCGAGGTCAGGATCGGATCCGAGCTCGATGTCGATGCGATCGTGCGCGAGACCATCGAGAGGATCGGCTACGTCGACTTCGACGAGGACTTCGATGCCAGAACCATCTCGGTCCAGAACCGCATCCACGCCCAGAGCACCGACATCGCCCAGGGCGTCGACCGCGAGCTCGGCGCCGGTGACCAGGGCCTCATGTTCGGGTTTGCCGTCCGCGAGACCGACTCTCTCATGCCGATGCCCATACACCTCGCTCATCGACTCGCCGAACGCCTGGCCGAGGCTCGCAAGAAGGGCGAGCTCGACTATCTCCGGCCGGATGGCAAGACACAGGTGATGGTGCGTTACGACGGTGACCGCCCGGTCTCGGTGGAGAAGGTCCTCATCTCCACCCATCACGGGCCTGGCCAGGAACAGGGCGAGATGCGAGCCGAGGTGTTCGAGAAGGTGGTCCAGGAAGTCATCCCCCCCGAGATGCTGCCTGGGGATGCCGACTTCATCTTCAACCCGAGTGGGAGGTTCGAGATCGGAGGACCTGTGGCCGATACCGGTCTCACGGGTCGCAAGATCATCGTGGACACCTACGGGGGCTACGCGCGACACGGCGGGGGGGCGTTCTCCGGGAAGGACTCCACCAAGGTCGACCGCTCCGCCGCCTACGCAGCTCGCTGGGCCGCAAAGAACCTGGTCGCGGCGGGGCTCGCCGATCGACTCGAGATCCAACTCTCTTACGCCATCGGTCAGGTCGACCCGTTCTCGGTGTTTGTCGAGACGTTCGGCACCGAGACGCTCGACCCCCAGGAAATCGAGCGCATTGCCCTGGACGTCTTCGACTTTCGCCCGGCCGGCATCATCGAGACGCTGGGACTGACACAGCCCATGTTCGCAAACACCGCGGCCTACGGCCATTTCGGAAGGCCCGAGTTCAGCTGGGAGCAGCTGAACCGGGTGGAACAGATCAAGTCTGCCGCAGGAGTGTGAATCGGGCCGCCCGGGTCATACCAGACGTATCGACCTTCGCCGTCGACGATGGCTTCTGGTATTCCATACCCGGGCATCTGATCGATGATCTCCACCTCGGATCGATAGTCAGGGTCCCCCTGTCCGGGCGGAGAGTCCGGGGCTGGGTCGTCGAGTTGGCCGAGGAGCGCGAAGGCAAGCTCAAGGACGTGTCCGGGATCTCGGGAGCGACACCGGTGTTCGGCCCCGCCCTCTTGAAGAGCCTGCGCTGGGCGGCTCATCACTACGTGACTCCCGTCGCCGTGATGCTCTCGCGAGCCACCCCGCCGAACCTGCCACGTCGTCTCCCGGCGCCGGTCCCGGTCCCGAACGTGACTCGTCGGACCCATCCCCTCGATGATGCGGTGGCCAGGGCAACCTCACGTCTGACCAGCCCCATGACGGCGCTGGTCGCGAATTGGCACGGCATGGAGTGGCTCAACTCCCTCGGGCCACTTCTCGCCACGGGTCGATCGGTTCTCGTGATCGCCGCATCGGTGCTCGAGGTCGAGACACTGCACGAGAAAGCGACAACCGTGTGGCGCGATCTCGTCGTGACCGTCTCCGGGTCCGACGACGCAAGCGACACCTCGGCGTGGGAGGCGGCGCAAACGCCACCTCGTCTCGTCATCGGCACACCGAAGACAGCGAGCTGGCAGATCGCCGACCTGGGTCTCGCCATCGTGCTCGAGGAGAGCCGCCGCGCCATGAAGGACCGCCAGACGCCGACACTGCATGTGCGAGACGTGATGCAGACACGTAGCCGCTTGGAGGGCTTCAACCTCGTCTTCTTCGGCCCTACGCCAGGAGTTGAGCTCCTCGCCTCCGGGGCCGACGTGGTCCGGGTGCGAAATCGCGCCTGGCCGTTGGTCGAGGTCATCGATCGCTCGGAGGACGCCCCGGGCTCCGGATTCCTCTCTTCCCGGGCGATGGCCGCCATCGGCGCCACCGCGGACTCGGGCAGACGGGTGTTCGTATTCACCCACAGGAGGATCGGGGCCGCTTCGACCCGCTGCGCCCGATGTCGCGTGTTGCGCACTTGCGGGAATTGCGGTGCACGACTCGGGCGAGTGGGGAAGTGTCCCAAGTGCAACGCCCCGACCACGTCTTGCTCCAATTGCGGCGGCTCCGAGTTCGAGGAGATGGGAACCATCCCCGACCGGTTGGTCACCGAGCTCAACAGACGTCTCGGCAAGAACGGTGCCGGAGTGCACCCCGCCGACAATCTGGTCACCGTAGGGACCGAGCGTGACCTGGCCGGGCTCGAACCGGTCTCCTTGGCCGTCGCCGCGGACGTCGATGGGATGTTGATGGGCATCGGCTACCGCACGTCCGAGGAGGCACTTCGCCAGCTGGCCCGTCTCGGCACCTTGGTGACTCCGGGGAAGGGGGCGAGATTGATGTTGCAAACCGGCAAGCCCGAGTCATTGCTGGTGGTGACCATGCGCCGGGGTGATCCGATTCCCTACTTGGAGCGGGTCCTCGTCGAGAGAGCCCGTGAGGGCTTTCCGCCTTCGACCGAGATGATCGCCGTCGAGATTCGGGGTGCGGAGCCTCCTACGGTCGCCGAGGATCTGGACTCTCTCGGCGATGGTCGGCTGACGATCCTGGGGCCCATGCCCGTCGAAGATGGCCGGAGATGGCTGATCATGGGCAAGCTGGGTCGGCTTCGGCTGGAATTGCGACCGATGGTCGGCCGATGGCGGGACAAGGGTGCGACAGTGAGGATCGATGCCGACCCGATCGATGTCTGACACGGGTGACACGATCAGCTCGACAGCTGCCGCCTGTACGTGTCATCGTCCCCCGGGTCGAAGACAGCGCGGCGAAGACGAGTGGATAAACGTGACGGGATCGGACTCCGCTCGCACGTCCACCTACCCTGTCCCGCCGATCGACATGCCCATCTACCCGATTCGAACGTTTGGCGACCCGGTGCTCCGGCTGGAGACGAAGCCCATCACCGAGATCACCGATTCTGTCCGCACCCTCGCCGAGGACATGATCGAGACCATGTACGAC
>JBAPYG010000170.1:0-2749 GCA_049284615.1 Acidimicrobiia bacterium | reverse complement strand
GGTCGGCTCCTGACGCCAATCTGATCCCGGTCCCCAAGGTCGTCGCCGACACCGCCTTCGACGCTGCCGCCTGCATCGGTTGTGGCGCATGTGTGGCGGCCTGCCCCAACGGCGCCGCCAATCTCTTCACCGCCGCCAAGATCTCCCATCTCAACCTGCTGCCCCAGGGCCAGGCCGAACGTTGGACCCGCACCGAGAACATGGTGCAGATCATGGAGGAGTATTTCGGGTCGTGCACCAACCACGGTGAGTGTGAGAAGGCCTGCCCGAAGAGCATCTCGATCGACTTCATCGCAATGATGAACTCCGACTACGTGAAGGCGAAGTTCAAGAACCGGCGGTTGGTCTCACAGACCTAGTTCCTGGTGCGGTCGCATTCCGGGCATGTTGAGGGGCAATGGCCATCCGGAGGCCCTCCCTGGTAGACGTCGACTCGGTGACCTGAGCCTTTAGGGCCGCAGACCCATCGACCACGCTTTGTGGTCGGCTAGTGTGCCCCCCAAGGGGCAAGCACACATGTGACGGCGTGGCTCTGCCGTGGCGTCGCACTGGGAAATCAAAGGTTCGTGTCAGGGACCCGGTGATGAGGCTATCCGCAAGTGAACGCGGCGCTGCCCTTATTGAGGCTGCGCTTGTACTCCCGTTCCTGCTGTTGCTGACGTTCGGAATATGGACGACGGCGAGGACTTGGAACATCAACAACACGATGGAGCACGCCGCCCGCGAGGCTGCGCGTTATGGGGCGACCGTCGAGCCGTGGGACTCGGGCGCCTCCCCCGGAGCGGTGCGAGCGGTAGCCGACGCCGACATGTCGGCATCCGCCATCGACACCGGGGCCATATCCACCGTATGCATCGAGTTGATCGCCAACGGCGGCGCCTCGTGTGACACGGCGCACAGCAACGCCACCGGTACCGACCAGGTGTTCGTGAAGCTCCGGTATCCGAACTACAGGCTCGAGTTCCTGTTCTTCAGCACCACGATTGACCTCGAGGCCAGCGCCATCTCACGTCATGAGGCCTCGTCGTGAGCCGTTTCGGGTGGATAGACGATGACGCCGGCTTCTCGGCAATCTGGGTAGCAGTCGTTGCATTGTTCCTCGTCGCGTCGGCCGCACTCGCAGTCGACTCCTCGGGAGCATTCGGCACTGCACAGACGGACCAGACGACCGCCGACCTGTCGTGTCTCGCCGGCGTCAACGAGCTCCCCGACACAACGAGCGGCATCGATCTCGCCGTCTCCTATGCCATTGGGAACTGGCCTCAGATCGCCGGCAACACGACGTCGTTCTCCGGTTCGACCGGGACCTACGAGGGGGCAGGCGGCAACCAGGTGTTCGTGGACGCGGCATTCAGCGGAGACCCGTCGAAGATGCACGTCAGGGTCACCGAGGTCCAGGACAGCTGGTTCGGGAAGGCCCTCGGACAGCAGTCGGTGACCGTGGTCCAAGAGGCATGGTGCCGGGTCAACGCACAGTCGAACGGCTCCGGCGTCCCGTTTGGCGCGCCCCTCGGGGGATTCACCGGCGGCATCTTCGGGCCCAACCCCTGCGGCAGCAACAGCGGCAACTGTGGATCGCTATGGATCCCTCGAGACGATGTCGGTGGAGCGTCGGCGACCCTCATCAACAACATCGCCCATGGCCCCGACAGGGACCTGGACGACTGGCTGGGCTCGGTGTCAGGTTCGTCGTTCTGTGCCAATGTCAGCGCCGGGGACACATGCCACCGGATCGACACCGACACCGGCGTGTCCGCTTCACATCTCGGGGAGGGCTTCCTGCAACGCTTCGAGAACGACCCGGGAGCCACGTGCACGACGGTCGTGAATGGGAGAACGATCAATTGCGACGACCCGTCGCAGATACTCGGGTCGGCTCCCACCGCCCTCATGACTCAGTTCCCCAGCGCGCCGGCCTGGTGGGTGCCGAGCATGTATGGGGCATACAACGCGGCCAACACGACCAACCACTTCTACTTCGACGATGTGATCGCAAAGTGCGACAGCCCCCGGCTGGCCCGGCTGCCGATCATCACGACCGATCTCAACTGGAACATCGGAGATGCGGACACCGACTGGCCCAACGGCAAGAAGGAAGTGAAGATCGTCGGCTTCTATTGGGTCCTGATCGACGACCCGAACGATTCGAGCGACTTCAACGGAAGTGGCAATCTCAAGCGGTCTGACGGAATCGTGATCTGGTGGGGACCGAACACCGAGTGCCAGGGCTCGGGCGGGACGACATATCCCTTCGATCCCGACAACCCGATCACACGGAAGGATGTCTTCTTGGTCGACTCCGTCGGCTGACAATCGTGGATCGGGCCGGAGGTTGTGTTTGCCCCACTCTCCGGCCTGGTCCGCCTTTCAGACCTAGGACTAGCGCGTTCGTGCGGATGTGACTAGGACCATCTACCTATGGATTGAACGCGCTCCGTGGGTAAGATATCGACGAACACCGGGGAGGGTGTCCTACAAGGGGGCGTCAGGGATAGCTATGGGCTGGATTTCAAAACTACGCAAACGAGACCGCGGGGCAAGTCTCGTCGAGTTCGCACTCCTAATGCCTTTGCTGCTGTTGCTCGTGTTTGGAATCATCGAATTCGCATGGGTCTTCTCACAGAATCTCGATGTCAGACATGGGGCACGAGAAGGTGCTCGCCTTGTGGCCGTGAATTACCCAGATGGCCCGAATCCCTCGACGTTCGGGTCAGCGGGTGCACAGTCGACTGCCATCGTTAATGAGATC
>JBAPYG010000169.1:0-1578 GCA_049284615.1 Acidimicrobiia bacterium | reverse complement strand
CTCCTACACGATCCTGCGGCCCTGACAACGAGATGCAACGTAGAAAGAGGGCCCGCCGGCGGCGGGCCCTCTTTCCGTTTGGACTGAAACTCGTCTAGGTGTTGGCGAGGCCAGAGCCGATGTCACTGAAGGTCTGCGACACCTCGGTGCCGGCGAGACGCACTGCGACGAGAGCGATGATGGCGATCAGAACCACGAGAAGCGCATACTCCACCATGGAGGCACCCTTCTCTTCCTTCATCCAAGTTGTTACCTTGGTCCACAGAGCAAGCATTTACCCCTCCTTGGGTCAATGAACTGGACTTGCAGAGAGCAAGCTACCTTGCCAAATCCCTAAAACCATGGGTCTTAAGGACCACATTGAATAACGGTCAGGCGTTCTCCACGCTTGAGGCTATTTCGGAGTATGTCGTGGACAATTCCTATCCGGCCAGTTGCACTGCCACCAATGCTACGATGGCGATGAGCACCACAAGAAGTGCGTACTCGACCATCGAGGCCGCCTTCTCGCTCTTCAATGACTTCCAAAACTGTTTCATGGCTGACTCCCATATCCCTGATACCTGCCTCCATAAGGTTATGGCAGCAAGCGGAAATCTCTGATAGGTCGTCAGGCTCAATGGCCCTATGACCTAGTTGGGACGGGCGATTCCCAGCCGTATGGCTTCGATTGCGGCCTGGGTGCGGTCGCTGACCGCCAGTTTCTGGAAGATCGAGGCGAGATGGTTCTTGACCGTCTTCTGGGAGATGTAGAGCCGGTCGGCGAGTTCGTCGGTCGCAGAAACCCCGACGGCGAGCAGTTGCAGGATCTCACGTTCCCGGGCGGTCAGCGAGGCCGCTCCCGGGTCGAGCTCCGCCTCCATGTACGACTCCAAGACCTTGTCCCTCTCCTCGTCGTCCATGTCGAGCAGGTTGACGTCGTCGGCCACCGCCCTCACCGCGGCAGCCAGGGTCATTAGGGGAACACCCTTGGAGAAGAAGCCACAGGCCCCGGCCTTGGCGGCACGCTCCCGCTGTTCGTCACCGGCATGCATGGAGACGACGATCGCCTTCGATTTGCGACCGAGCAGGGCGATGGAGTCGATCCCGTCCCCGCCGGGCATCTCGATGTCGACGATGGAGACCTCTGCCGGCTGGGTCTCGAGAGCCGTCTCGAGATCGGGGCCGGAGTTGACCACGCCCACGACGCGGGTGTCGGGGAGACTGTTGAGCGCCTGACTGAGCCCGTCTGCGAACAGCTGATGGTCGTCGGCGATCATGACCCGAATCATCGTGATCCCCATTCAACCGTCACCGCCGTCCCGACACCGGGCTTTGACTCGAATTTGATGGTGGCCCCGATCTTGGCGGCCCTTTCCCGCATCCCGATCAACCCGTAGTGCCCTTCCGGCTCGTCCTGAGGGTCGAAACCGACACCGTCGTCCACAACAGAGCACCTGCCGAATACCCGGTCCACCTGACCGGAGACGACCACCCGACTGGCATGGGAGTGCTGGTGGGCGTTTCGGGCGGCCTCGGCGATTATCGAGGTGAGATCGCCGATCTGGGCCGGCCGGGGCGGTCTCCGCTCGTCGATGT
>JBAPYG010000168.1:0-1702 GCA_049284615.1 Acidimicrobiia bacterium | reverse complement strand
GGGTTGCAATCCGACGCCCTGGGTCGGCTCAAGATCTACGGCCACGTGGTCGGCAAGGTGGTCGATGACATCGAGAAGCTGCTCGGCGACCGCATCGACGATCCAATGATCTGGATCGCGATCAAGGCGGTCTACTCGAGTCTCATCGCCGATCGACAGGACTGGGAGTTGGCGGAGACGTTCCACAACTCGGTGACCCGCCAGGTCTTCGACACCGTGGGGGTGAACGGCCGGGTCGAGTTCGTCGACACTGACTTCGACAGCCCGCCCAGCCCGTCCCAGGAGCCGGTCTATGTCATCTTCGACCGGGAGGAATCGACCCCGACGCTGGTGGGGCGAATCCTCACCCACTTTCTCCCCTCGACCCCCTACCTCCGGCTCGAAGCCGATTCGGCTTCTGTGGCGGAGCGCATCGAGGCTCGCCTCGGCGCGCATGGTGGCCTGCCCGTGGTGGGTCGTGCCGAGATCGTGCGCTCGGTCTTCTACCGCGGACAGTCGGCTTTTGTCGTCGGGCTGCTCTACGCCGGCTCTGTTCGCCTCCCGATGGTGCTGTCGATCCGTCACGAGAAGGGCGGCGTCGTCGTCGACGCCGTGCTGTTGACCGAGGACGAGGTGTCGATCCTCTTCAGCTTCACCCGATCGCACTTCCATGTCGCGGTGCCCCGGCCCTACGACCTCGTACGTTTTCTGGGCCGGCTGATGCCGCGCAAGCGCATAGCCGAGCTCTACATCGCCATCGGTCAGAACAAGCATGGGAAGACCGAGCTCTATCGAGACCTCCTTCGCCACGTCAACGCCACCGACGAGCGCTTCAACCATGTTCCCGGCACCCAGGGCCTCGTCATGGTCGTCTTCGGCATGCCCGGGTACGACGATGTCTTCAAGGTGATCCGCGACCGGTTTCCCCCTCCGAAGCGGACCACCCGGAGGAGCATCATGGAGAAGTACCGTCTCGTCTCCTCTCACGACCGGGCCGGGCGCCTCATCGACGCACAGAACTTCCAGCACCTCGAGTTCGACAGATCGCGCTTCGGCCCCGAGCTGCTCGACGAGCTCGTCTCCGAGGCGGGGCGGACGGTGCGGATCGAGGGCGACACCGTCGTGATCAGCCATCTCTACGTCGAGCGGCGGGTGATCCCTCTCGACCTCTACGCACGCGACGCCGTGGCCCCGGCGGCCGAGGCCGCCGTCCTCGACTACGGCCAAGCGATCAAGGACCTGGCATGCACCAATATCTTCCCGGGCGATCTCCTCACCAAGAACTTCGGCGTGACCCGCCATGGGCGGGTGGTGTTCTACGACTACGACGAGCTCAGCAATCTCACCGACGTCGTGTTCCGCGAGATACCCGAGCCGCGAGACGAGATCGAGGCCATGGCCGACGACCCCTGGTTCCCGGTCGGTGACCGGGACGTCTTTCCCGAGGAGCACCAGCGGTTCCTGGGTCTGTCTCCCCGGTTGCGTCAGGCCCTGCAGTTGCGTCACGGCGATCTCTTCGATGTGGAGGCGTGGCGGGCGATCCAACATCGGATCGAGTCGGGAGAGCTGATCGAGATCTTCCCCTACGGCGACGAGGCCCGGCTTCCCGCCACCGAAGACGTTCGGGGTTGGTGAAGCTTCGAGTGATGAGCTACATGATGACGTCGATGAGCACCATCCGGGATGCCCTACGCTGCAGGGCGTGGCTGATCTGGTCTTCATC
>JBAPYG010000167.1:0-8712 GCA_049284615.1 Acidimicrobiia bacterium | reverse complement strand
AGATCAGGGAGAACCTCCCCGCCAGCTACTACCGCGAGCTGCCCAAGCTGGATGGCGGCCACCTGGACGGATACCCCCGGGTCTACGCGATCGCCTGGGCGTACATCGCCCACCTCGACAGTCGCTTCGACGCCGAGGCACTTGCGAGGTTCGTGGGCGCGTATCAGCAAGTGAAGCCACTGAGCATCGGCGAGCTGTGGGCGCTTCCGATCACCCTACGACTGATCCTCATCGAGAACCTGCGCCGGCTGGCGGAGGCCATTGTTTGGGCGCGCCGACTCCGCCGGGAAGCCGACGAAGTCGCCGACGGGCTACTCGGCTTGGGAGACCGGAGCGCCGACGACACCATGTCCGAACTTGGTGGTTTCGGCGCCGAAGAGCTGCCACAACCCTTCTCGGTCCAACTGCTACAGCGTCTTCGAGACCAGGACCCGGAGACCACGCCGGGGCTGACATGGCTTCTCGACAGGCTCACCGCTGAAGGAAAGACCCCCGACGACGTGGTCAGCGAGACCCATCGCCGACAGGCGGCAACCAACGTCACCGTGCGCAACATCGTGACCAGTCTTCGTGAGATCAACTTCTTCGACTGGGCCGGTTTCGTCGAGGAGGTGAGCCTCGTGGATGCTGCCCTCAGGGCGGAGAGCTCATTCGGCGAGATGAGCTTCGCCACCCGAGATCGCTATCGCCACGCCATCGAAGAGTTGTCGAAGAGGTCAGAGACCTCGGAGCTCGATGTGGCCAGGGCCACGCTCGAGCTCGCCAATGCCCAACTTCCCGATCGTCGCCAGAGCGATCCCGGCTTCTTCCTGATTGGCGAAGGCCGGGCCGTCCTCGAAAGTCAGGTCGAGTTCCGCCCTGGCCTCGGGCTCACCCTCGCTCGCATGGCTCGCGCACACCCCTCCGTCGTATACCTGTTGGCGGTCGGATTGGTGGCGACCGCGAGCCTGGTCCTTCCCCTGCTCACCATCGACGCGGAGTGGCCGATGCGCCTGCTCATGGCCGGGTTGGCCCTGATCCCGGCCACCGATATCGCAGTGACCTTGGTCAACCGGCTGATCGCGGCCCGGACCCGACCCGTCGAGCTGCCCTCACTGGCGTTGCGTTCGGGACCGACCGCAGACCTGCGAACTCTGGTGGCGGTCCCGGTTCTACTCAGCCGCCCCGATCAGGTCGAGGCCCTGGTGGACCGTCTCGAGATCCACTACCTGGCCAACCCGGAAGGGGATCTGCACTTTGCCCTTGTGAGCGACTGGGCAGACTCCGAAACTCCGGAGTTGGCGAGCGACGCCGAGCTGTTGTCCGCGGCGGCGCGAGGCGTGGCGAGGTTGAACGAGAGACACGGGCCGGGGCCGGCAGGGGCCGATCGGTTCTTGCTCTTTCATCGCAGGCGGTTGTTCAACCCGAGTGAGGGCACACACATGGGTTGGGAGCGCAAGCGCGGCAAGCTTCACGAGCTCAACCGTCTGCTCAGAGGGGCGACTGACACCAGCTTTCTCCCCAGTGATGGTTCCCACCCTGAAGGGGTTCGTTATGTGATAGCCCTCGACGCCGACTCTCGGCTCCCGCCGGGGGCGGCCACCAGGCTGGTGGCGACCATTGCCCACCCTCTCAATCGGGCCAGGGTTGACCAACCACAGGGGCGCGTGGTGGAGGGCTACGGCATACTCCAACCCCGAGTCACCGCCTTCCTCGAGGCGGGTGGCATCAGCTTCTTTCAGCGTGTCTTCTTCCCGCCCCCCGGCATCGACCCATACGGGTCCCCGGTCAGCGACCTCTATCAGGACCTGTTCGGTGAGGGGTCCTACGCCGGGAAGGGGATCTACGAGATCGATGCGTTCGAGGCGGCCCTGGACGGACGGATCCCCGAGAACACGATGCTCAGCCATGATCTGTTCGAGGGCAGCTTCGCCCGCTCCGGGCTGGTGACCAACGTTGAGGTCTTCGAGGAGTTCCCCAGCCACTATGAGGTGGCACTTTCTCGTCAGCATCGCTGGGTCAGGGGCGACTGGCAGTTGCTTCCTTGGATCTTGGGCATGCACGGCCCTCTGCCGCCCTCCGCCCGTCTCAAGATGATCGACAACCTGCGGCGAAGTCTCAGCGCGCCGGCCGCGCTCTTCACCTTGCTTGCGTCGTTCACACTCCCGGGCGTGCCAGCCGCGCCGTGGGGGGTCTTCATCCTCCTCGCTTTGGCCCTTTCCGGTCTGCTGCCCCTCCTGGAGAGGATGATCCCTCGTCGCACGACCACACCCGGGGCAGTCAGATTGAGGCGTTGGGGGACCGACGCCCTGCGGGTGCTGGGTAGAACCATGTTGCAGGCAGCCTTCCTCGCCCATCAGGCACTGCGGAACACAGAGGCCATAGTCGTCACCCTCTGGCGTCTCGGTTTCTCACGGCGCGGACTCCTCACCTGGGTGACCGCCGAGGAGATGGAACGAAAACTCGGGCTCGACCGAGCGGGGTTCATCCGGCGGATGGCCCCCTCGATGGTGGTCGGGCTCGCCGGAACCGCCGGGGCCGCCCTGGTCAAACCGGAGGCCCTGCCCGTGGCCATTGCGTGGTCAGCGCTGTGGGTGCTGGCACCCGTGATCGCCCACTGGGCCAGCACCCCCCGTTTGCTCCAGCGAGCAGAGCCGCTCACACCCTCGGAGATTCAGACCCTCAGGCTCACCGCCCGGCAGACGTGGCGCTATTTCCAGACCTTCGTCACCTTCGACGAGAGCTGGCTGCCGCCGGACAATTTCCAAGAGGACGTCGCCGCGATAGCGCACCGAACCTCGCCGACCAATATCGGGCTCTATCTGCTCGCTGTCTTGTCGGCCCGGGAGTTCGGCTGGATCGGCATCGAAGAGACGGTGACCCGACTCGAGAACACGATCTCGACACTCGATCGTCTGGAGCGGTTCAACGGTCACTTCCTCAACTGGTACGACACAACAACGGGTGAAGCACTCTTCCCCCGTTACGTGTCGAGCGTGGACAGTGGCAACCTGGCTGGTCATCTACTCGCGGTGTCCCAGGGTTGTGAGCGTCTCCAGGATGTGTCGCCGGGCTCCGAAGTTCGACAGGGGACCAGAGACGAAGCGCTTCTCCTGCAGGAGGAAGCGCATGCACTACTCGACCTCAGCGCGGACATCGCGGTGGTCGCCCCCCGCGAGCTCGATGACGCTCTGGATGGGCTCCTCGACTTGCTCGAGACTGAGGAACTCGATGACCCTGCAGGTCTCGGCGCGCTTCTCGCCGAAGCCGAGAATGTCGCCGACATCGCGCGAACGTTGGCGGCGCGGGGTGGCGCCGATCGACTCGCAGCAGCGGCCGAGGCGCTGCTGGACACGATGAGAAGCCACCTCCGCGACCGCACTGTCATGGACGACGTGAACGGGCGGGTCCACCTCGCCACACGTCTCGCCACCCTGGCCGGGAGGACGGCCGATCTCGTGGCAGACATGGACTTCTCCCTCCTCATGAACCCGGACAACCGTCTGCTGGCGGTGGGCTACCGGGTCGAGGAGAGCGCCATCGACCAGAGCCACTACGACTTGCTCGCCTCGGAGGCTCGACTCGCCAGTTTCGTCGGCATCGCCAAGGGTGACCTCCCACCCAGCCACTGGTTCCGTCTCGGCCGCTCGATGACCCCGATGGGAGTCGATGCCGCGCTCATCTCGTGGTCGGGGTCGATGTTCGAGTACCTGATGCCACTCCTGGTCATGCGATCCCCACCGGAGAGCATCCTCGACACTACATACCGGGCCGTGGTTCGACGCCAGATCGAGTATGGGAAAGAGCGAGGCATACCGTGGGGGATCTCCGAGGCCGCCTACTCCGCTCGTGACATCCACCTGACATACCAGTACCGGGCATTTGGTGTTCCCGGCCTCGGGTTCGAACGGGGTCTGAGCGACGACCTGGTCGTGGCTCCGTACGCCACCATGCTGGCGACCATGGTCGACCCCCAGGATGCGCTGGCCAACCTCGACGTTTTGGACGGTCTGGGGGCGATGGGCGGATACGGGTACTACGAGGCGCTCGATTTCACACCGGCCCGTCTCCCCGAAGACTCCGTTGGCGTCGTGGTCCAGACCTATATGGCCCATCATCAGGCGATGTCGCTGGTCTCGCTGGCCAACGTCATCCTCGACGGGTTCGCTCGGAACCTCTTCCACACCGACCCCACTGTCCAGGCCGCCGAGCTGTTGCTCCATGAACGGGTCCCCCGCGACGTCGAGGTGGCCCGTCCCCGTGCCGAAGAGGTCGCTGCCTCCGCTCGTCCCCCAGAAGAGCCGGCGGGCGTGGTTCGCCGCGTGCAGACGCCACATGGGCCGTCGCCGGTCACTCACGTCCTGTCCAACGGTCGTCTCTCGACGATGATCACCGCCGCCGGATCGGGCTACACCCAATGGGAAGGTTTGGCGGTCAACCGGTGGCGGGAGGACGTCACCCGTGACAACTTCGGCACATACTTCTTCATCCGAAACGCGGCGGGCCGAACCTGGTCGGCCGGGTACCAGCCGACATTGGCCGAGCCCGACGAATACGAGGCGTTCTTCAGCGAGGACAGGGCCGAGATCTCGCGTCGGGACGGCAGGTTCGCCACCCGGTTGACGGTGGTCTTGTCCGAGGAGGACGACGCCGAGGTCCGACGGGTCACCATCAGCAATCTCGACTCGGAGCCCAGAGAGGTCGAGGTCACCTCCTACGCCGAACTGGTTTTGGCATCCGCCCGTGCCGACGCGGCCCACCCCGCGTTCTCCAATCTATTCGTCCAAACCGAGGTGGTTCCGGGTCGCGATGCCCTGCTCGCCACCCGCCGGCCACGCTCGGCCGAAGAGGAGAGGGTGTGGGCGGGCCATGTGCTCGCCGTCACCGGCGAGATGGTGGGCGGGGCTCAATATGAGACCGACCGGGCCAGGTTCCTCGGCCGGGGAAACCAGATTCATCGCGCCGCGGCAGCGGAGCGCCCCCTGTCGAACTCCGTCGGTCGGGTGCTCGACCCGGTGTTCAGCCTTCGCAGGAGAGTGCGGATCGCGCCCGGTGCCAGCGCCCACCTCGACTTCACGACGGTGCTCGCCCGCAGCCGCGAGGAGGTACTCGACCTCATCGACAAGTTCTCCGATCCGACGGCATTCGAGCGGAGCACGACCCTGGCGTGGACCCAGGCCCAGGTGCGTCTCCATCACCTGCAGATCGAGCCCGACCAGGCTCACGTGTTTCAACAGCTCGCCGGGATGCTGATCTACTTCGACCCCACCCTCCGCAGCCCGCCCGCTCAGTCAGTTCTACCCCCCGCCGGTCGGGCGGGGTTGTGGCGCCACGGCATCTCTGGTGATCTACCCATTGTCCTGGTGCGGATCGACCAGCGCGAAGAACGCGGTCTGGTCCGCGACCTGCTCCGCGCCAGGGAGTACTGGCGGACCAAGGGTCTGAACTCCGACCTGGTGATCATCAACGAGAAGCCCGGCTCATATTTCCAGGACCTGCAGGAGGCGATCGAAGAACTGATCAGGGAGAGTGGGGTTCTCGTGGGTGAGGAGCCGGACGGGGGGGTCTTCGTCCTCAACGGCGAGCTGCTATCCGTCGAGGATCGAGCGACGCTGCACTCGGCTGCCCGTGCGGTCCTGCTCAGTCACCGGGGGACTCTCGCCGACCAACTGGCGCGCCGGGTTACCCAGCAGAGGCCACCCCAGGTCCGCGCTCGGCCGGCCGCAACCGAACACGCAGATCGACCACACCCGAGGCCCGAGAGAGAGTTCAACAACGGCTTGGGTGGCTTCGACGGCGACGGTACCGAGTATGTGGTCGTGTTGGGGGAGGGACAGTGGACACCTGCGCCGTGGATCAATGTCGTCGCCAACTCCCGGTTCGGGTTCTGCGTCTCCGAATCGGGCTCCGGGTACAGCTGGTCGGAGAACGGCCGGGAGAACCAACTGACCCCCTGGTCCAATGACCCGATCGCCGATCGTCCCGGGGAGGTGCTCTACGTCCGGGATGAGGAGAGTGGGGAGATCTGGGGAGCGACGGCTCTGCCCCTGCGCGACAACGCCTCGGCCTATCTGGCCCGCCACGGAGCCGGCTACTCCGAGTTCGAACACGTGTCGCGGGGAGTCGCCCTTCACCTCCACCAGACCGTGCCGCTCGAGGACCCCATCAAGATCTCGCGATTGCGACTTCGCAACCTCACGAACCGACGTCGGCGTCTCTCGGTCACTGCCTATGTGGAGTGGGTCCTGGGGACCACGAGGGCGGTGTCGCCAATGCAGATCGTCACCGAACGCGACGCGGCGACTGGAGCGGTATTCGCCAGAAACCCCTGGAACGTCGACTTCGGAGACCGGGTGGCCTTTGCCGACTTGGGAACCGGCGAGGTGGTGATGACCGGGGACAGGACTGAGTTCCTGGGCAGACATGGCAGCGTCGACGATCCCGCTGCCCTGAGAGTCGCCGGGAACCTATCGGGAGCGGTCGGCGCGGGACATGATCCCTGCGCTGCCATTCAGCGTCCCATCGTCCTCGACCCGGGTGAGGAGGTGGAGGTCGTGTTCCTCCTCGGTCAGGGCCAAGACAGCGACGAGGCGCGCAGCCTGGTGCAACGCTATCGCCAGACCGACCCCGAGCAGGTGAGACTCGAGGTGGCGAGACATTGGGACGACATCCTCGGCACCATTCGGGTGAAGACGCCTGACCGATCTTTCGACCTGATGATCAACCAATGGCTCCTGTACCAGACACTTGCATGTCGGATGTTGGGGCGGACGGCTTTCTACCAGTCCGGCGGAGCATTCGGATTCCGCGACCAACTACAGGATGGCATGGCGTTGGTGACCCCGATGCGGGACTCGACACGAGAGCACCTGATCCGGGCCGCCCGGCATCAGTTCGAAGAGGGGGATGTCCTCCATTGGTGGCACGAGCCCTCGGGCAAGGGTGTGCGCACTCGGATCTCCGATGACTATCTGTGGCTTCCCTACGCAGTTGCTCATTACGTGGAAGTGACCGGAGACACCGAGATACTCGACCAGGATGTCCCATATCTGAGAGGCCCCGCGCTCGCTACGGGCGAGGACGAGGTCTTTTTCACGCCTGAGCAGTCGGCGATGACGGGAACGATCTTCGATCACTGCCGCCGTGCCCTCGACCGGGCGCTCTCGCTTCTGGGTGAACGGGGCATGCCTCTGATCGGGACCGGCGACTGGAACGACGGGTTCAACAGGGTGGGCCGAGACGGGCAAGGGGAGAGCGTGTGGCTCGGCTGGTTCCTCGACGCCAATCTGAGGCGTTTCGCCGACATCGCCGAGGGTCTGGGGGAGGCTGAGCTCTCGACGCGTTGGCGGCGGGGGGCCCAACGTCTCCGTTCCAGCATCGAAGCGGAGGCCTGGGATGGCGACTGGTATCGCCGCGCCTACTTCGACGACGGCACTCCCATCGGTTCCTCGATGAGTCCCGAGGCACGGATCGACTCGATCGCTCAGTCCTGGTCGGTCATCCACGGGGGCGCCAGAGGGGGACGGGCACAGCGGGCCATGGAGTCGGTGGAGGAATACCTGGTCCATCGGGGCGACGGTCTGGTCCTCCTATTCGATCCGCCTTTCGACGAATGGGAGGTCGATCCGGGTTACATCAAGGGATACCTCCCCGGTGTTCGCGAGAACGGAGGGCAATACACCCACGCCGCCGTCTGGTGTGTCATCGCCTTCGCCACCTTGGGCGACGGGGATCGAGCCGGTGAGTTGTTCAGCCTCCTCAATCCAATCAACCATGCCAGCACCAGGGCCGGGATCCACCGATATCGGGTTGAGCCCTATGTGGCGGCCGCCGACGTGTACTCGAAGGCTCCTCATGTCGGCCGGGGCGGCTGGACCTGGTATACGGGGTCGGCAGGGTGGATGTATCGAGCCGGTATGGAGTGGATCCTCGGGTTCCGCCTTCGGGGGTCCCGTCTCGTCATCGACCCCTGCATTCCGCGCGCTTGGGGAGAGTTCGAGATTGCCTTCCGGTACCACTCCTCCCGATACGAGATACAGGTCGCCAACCCCAATGCAGTCAGCCGCAGGGTGGTGAGCCTGGAGATAGATGGCACGGTGCTGTCACCCGGAGACGGGCTCGATCTCGTCGATGATGGCTCGACTCATGAGGTCCGCGTCACTCTGGGCTGAGCGGTGCCGAGCTCGACCGACGTCCCACCACAAGAGCCTTGGTCGGCACGCGTTCCCCCATGTCAGTGTGCGAGCGTCGCGGTGCCTGATTGGCCTGTCAACGAACCTGATCAGTAGCTGAGGAGTGTTTTGACGACGCTGGCGACACGGAGGCTGGTGTCTACATCGATGGTGCTGAGCCTGTCCGCTAGGCGTTGCCTCTTGATCCGACCAATGGGGTGCGAACGTGCCTCAACGATGCGGAGCGAAAACGCGACGGGGGTCTCGTCTTCCCGAGTGGTCTGGCTTGCCGGTCATGATTTGGCCCTGACGGTGGCAGTGGCAGGGAGGCCGACGCTGAATAACGCCCCATCATCTTGGGACACCATTACTGCTGGAATCGTCACTGATTGGGAACTGCCGTCGATGGTGGTCGGATCGCCTGGCACATCGTTGGTGACGATCACCGCAACCGCACCTGCAGCCTGGGCGTTGAGTACTTTGTCGAGCATCGGGCAGTCTCCGCGATTGATCACGGCAATCGTTCCCGGTGTGAGGCCAATCAACGGCGAGCATCCTGAAG
>JBAPYG010000166.1:0-4454 GCA_049284615.1 Acidimicrobiia bacterium | reverse complement strand
TCCCCCTACCGGGATCGCCACGCTTCGCCGGCTCGATGGTCGATGTCGTCGAGACGGCTATATCCGACGCCGGTGTGCTCGTTGACGCCGGCTTCCCGGCTCTGATCGTCGAGAACTTCGGTGACGTTCCTTTCCATGCCGACGAAGTGCCTGCGGAGACGGTGGCAGCCATGACCCTCGCAGTGGATGGCGTGGCCAGGTCTGGAGTCCCCTTTGGGGTGAACGTCCTGCGCAACGACGCGATGGCCGCATTGGGCATCGCCGCCGCCACCGGGGCTTCATGCATCAGGGTCAACATCCTGACCGGGGTCATGTACACCGACCAAGGCGCGATCACCGGCCGGGCCGACGAGGTTCAGCGAACGCGAGCAAGTCTCTGCCCGGAGGTCGAGGTATGGGCCGATGTGCTGGTCAAGCATGCCACCCCACCACCGGGGCTCGACGCCGCCCGTGCCGCCGAGGACACGGTGGAGCGCGGCCTGGCCGACGTTGTGATCGTGTCGGGAGCCGGCACCGGGGCGCAGCCCGACCTAGGTGTCGCTCGTTCCGTGAGAGCAGCCGTGCCCGCCGGCACCCGTGTTGCCATCGGATCGGGCACCACCGTCGACAATCTCGATGCCCTCGCCTCCGTAGCCGACACGTTCATCGTCGGGTCTCACGTCAAGGTCGACGGCAACGCCAACAATCGACCCGACCCGCTGCGCGCCAAAGCCCTCGTCGAGAAGGCCGCCGAGAAGGGGATCCTGTGACCATCAAGACTTCAACGGACGGCGGAGTGGCCCGAATCACCCTGGCGGACCCGGCTACGCGGAACGCCATAACCGGCGAGGAGATGCTCGAGGAGCTGCTCGACGCTCTCGACGAAGCAGAAGCCGCCCCGGAAGTCACCGTCGCGATCATCTCCGCCGAAGGCCCGGCCTTCTCATCGGGGGGCAATGTGAAGGACATGGCCGCCCGATCCGGGCTCTTTGCCGGATCGCCCGCCACGATGACGGAGACATACCGGGACACGATCCAACAGCTCACCCGGTTTCTGGCCACCACAGACCTGGTGACCATCGCGGCCGTCGACGGCCCTGCCGTGGGTGCCGGATTCGACCTGGTCCTCGGGTGTGACCTCAGGTTTGGCTCGCGCAACGCCCGGTTCGCCCACACCTTCATCGAGATGGGGATCATCCCCGGTGATGGTGGCGCCTGGCTGCTCCCCCGCGTGGTCGGCTGGCAGAGAGCCACCGAGCTGGCACTGACCGCGCGGTTCATCACCGCCGCCGAGGCGGAGAGATATGGGGTGTTGCTCGAAGTCGTGCCCGAGGGCAAGCTCGACGAACATGTGGCCGAGGTGGCCCTGACCATCGCTTCCAAGCCCCAACCGGCCGTCGTGATGGCGAAGCGACTGTTGCGTCAGGCTCGAACGATGGACCTGGACGGATTTCTCGAGTTCTCGGCCGCATTGCAGGCGATCGCACACACGACGCCCGAGCATGCGACGGCTGTCGCCGCCTACGTGGAGAAGCTGCAGAACCGGGACTGACGTCTCACGAGTCCCGTGGTGGCGCACCGTCCCTGTCGAGACGGAGCCCCACCTTGTGCATTAGCTTCAGTGTGTCGGCCACCGGGTTGGCGAAACGCGCCGAGCGCAAGAGGTCGTCGTGGGCGGCGAGGAATGCCGCCGATTGTTCCAGGATCATCCCGATCGGGATCGTGTTCTCGGTGAGATGAGGCGCCTGGCCAAAGGCGACCCTCCGGGTGCGGACGGTGCTGCCACCGGGCGCCGCGGAGCGACATGTGCCCTGGACGGCGAGATCGGCGACGACTTCGGCGAGACCTTCGTCCGCATAGAGCCAAGCAAGACGGTGCAGCACGGTGTGGAGCGTCTCATGACGCGTGAAAGCGGGGTTGAAGACGGCCTCCCCCTCCTTTATCTCACCGATGATGACGTCGATGACGCCCTCCTCGAGCATGAGAAGCTCACCGGGAACTCGCAGAGTGCTCTGCACCGCGGGGTCGTGGGAGTCGGCGAGGTAGATGTCACCCGGGAAACGGAGCGCGACGATGTCGACATCGGTGATCGTGTCCCAGTGCCCTTGGGTGTTGACTGCCTGGATCTGCCACTCCGACAGGGTCAGATAGCCATTGACGTGCAGGAAGGCTTCGACGATTCCACTGGCGGCATCCACCTTCTCATTGTGCCGTAAGTGTCGAAATGAGCAATCGGGACGATTACAGAAGATGGGACCATCGACTTATCCACAAGTTGACTAGTCCCGACGAGACTCACACGGGTGGTTAGTGGTATGAAAGATCTTCCCGACGAATATCTCATCAAGGTGATGGAAGACGTCATCGAGGACTTGCACGGGCACGTTCACCGGGTCTCCAACCTCGCCGTGGACCTGGGCCGTGGCCTCGGCCTGGGTGCCGACGATCTCGATCGTCTCGCCCTGGCCGGGGTCCTACACGACGTCGGGAAAATCCACATGGATCCCAGCATCCTGGGCAAGCCGGGCCCACTCGATCCGTCCGAGCGGGATCTGATGGAGAGACACCCGGAGTTGGGCTTCGCCATGACCCGAAATCGTCTCGACCCCAAGATCGCCGAGGCGATCCTCTACCACCACGAGCGCTTCGATGGCGCCGGATACCCGTTCGGGCTGACAGGTGAGGCGATCCCCATCCTCAGCCGGATCGTGCTCGTCGCAGACGCATTCGACGCCATGACGTCGAAACGGGCATACCAACCGGCGCTTCCCGCCGACTTCGCCATTCACGAGATTCGCAAGAACACAGGGTCTCAGTTCGACCCCAGCGTCGTCGAGATCTTCCTCGAGTTGGCCGCGGTGGACGCCCTCCCCCTCGAGATGAGCGCCTAGCCGGGCCCGATCCCGGGACTGCTCCCACTAACGCGGGTCACGACCGGTGTGACCCCTCGTCCTTCTGCCAGACCGACACGTGCTTGGTGCTGTCGTCGGTGAATGGCTCCCTCTCCCAACCCGCCCAGCGGGCCGTTCGCCTCATGTCGGCGAGACGTGCCATCAGATCGAGTTCCTCGGGAAACACGTACCGGAAGGGAATCGAATTCCGATGAAGCTCCCCATTCCTCGTCGCCAGGTGATGCGACGTGAAGTTCTGTGAGGCGAAGTGATACTCGTCAACGCTCCAGCGCTCGTCGGAGATGTGGAAGACGTGGAAGTTCTGACCGGGAGGTATGAGGCGAACTGCCGGAACCTCGACCTCGACGACGAAGTGTCCGCCGGGCGCGAGATGGTCAGCTGCATTCTGAAAGCAGGCGACCTGGGCATCCTGGGTCGTCAGATTGTTGATGGTGTTGAACACGACGAACACTACGTTGAAAAGACCATCAACCGTCGTGGTCGCGAAGTCACCGCGGATGACCCCAAGGGTCTCCGTCCCCGCCTTGATTCGAAGACGCTCCAACATCGCCTCTGAGAGATCGATGCCGTGCACCGGAACGCCGCGGCGATGGAGGGGGATCCCGATTCGACCTGTCCCGATACCGAACTCCAAGGCGGAACCGTCGCCGGCCAGGTTGGCGAGAAAGTCGACGACAGGAGCCACGGCTTCAGGTGTCGAGACACCTGCTGTGTCTGCGTCGTATCTAGCCGCGACACCTTCTCCGAAGTAGTCAATGGGACCCGCAGTGCTCATGATCTCAACAAACCGTACCGGTGGCTCATTCGGATCGACAAGGTCATATCGCGTCGTTCCGGGTTGCGGACCCAGGCCTCGAGAACTCATCTGACGGGCGGCACCGGTGCGCAGGTTCGCGGAAACAGACCCTCCCCCTTGAATCTGGGCCCTCCTTGCCTTTCGGCGGTTTTGTCACCAACCGAAAGTAGGAGGGCTCAGCCCTCACCCACCGTCAATCGCGGAGAAGGTGAATCTGTCATGGGTCGAACGTAGGTTCGGGACATGAGGGATTTGGGATGAGCCAGCTCCGCTCACTTCTCGACGAGATGGCAGCCGTCGACGATCATCGTCTCTCCGACGAGGAGCTCACCTCCGACATCGTCGAGCTCTGCCACGTCGAGCAGATCGTCGAGGTGCTTCGGGCCCGGAAGGTGCGTCGTCTGGCCGATCGAAACGGACACCGGACGCTCGGCTTCTCCTCTCCGACCGCGTTACTGACACATCAGGCCCGGATGTCCCCCGGGCGAGCCCACGCAATCGTCTCCCTGGGCAGGGCCGAGGAGAGGGCACCAGTCGCACATCGAGCCTGGGCCGATAGCAGGGTCTCCACCGATCAGGCCCGTCATCTCTTCCGAGTTGCCGAAGCGGCACCCGACATCTATCCCGAGGCGGAAGAACGTCTGGTCGAGATCGTCGAAGGACTCGACGCAGTCGACACGGCGAGGACCGTCGAATACTGGCTTCAGTCGGTGGAAGGCCCCGACGATCTGACCCCCGAGACACAGTGGGCCCGACGAGGACTACAC
>JBAPYG010000165.1:0-3253 GCA_049284615.1 Acidimicrobiia bacterium | reverse complement strand
CTCAGAGACTGGTCTGGAGGGGGCATCGTCTGCTCCTCGAGATGACAGACAACGCCACCCTTCGTATCATCTACCTGAATCTCCTCGACGCCGCCGAGTCGCTGATAATTCGGGTTGATTTCCCTACTACCGGACCCGAGGCTTCACGGGAACGAAGACGATTGGAAGCCCACGCCAACCTCTTTCGAGCCGTTGTCGACGGCGACGTCGAACTGGCCCAGGAGTACGGCGAAGTCGTCCGGGTCGTATCGCCTCTCGGTCGCGACGGCCATCAGGTCACGGTTGGCACGTCGAGCCCTCAGACTCTGCAGGTCGTTGGTGGCGACGGCCCTGAAGAAGCTTGACATCCGGGCACATCCCCGAGCGGCCATCGAGTGAGGAGCGTCGACCTGAGACTCGACTGCGCAATGCGTGGCCGGGATGATTGACTTCACGCCGGTTCCCGAGCTCCGATCTGTCGAGGAGTTCACGTCGTATCTCGATCGTTCCGGCATAGCCCTGCCGTTCGACGCGGAGATCGAAACCGGAGAGACAGCCCCGATGGCCCAACCCATCGACGCCGGCGGGCTCGCAGTCGGTAACCGTTGGGCGATTCTTCCACTCGAGGGGTGGGACAGCGACCAGGAAGGTCGCCCCACTGATCGATCCCTCGATCGATGGCGCGCCTTTGGGCGCAGCGGAGCCAAGCTGATATGGGGCGAGTCAACGGCCGTGCGGCCGGATGGGCGAAGCTCACCGGGTCAGATATTGGTCGTTTCGTCGTCCCTCGACGGGCTCACCCGAATGGTGCAGTCCGCCAATCAAGCCCATCGGGCCGGCTTCGATGACCCGAGCGACTTCAAAGTAGGCATCCAGCTCACTCACTCTGGACGGCTCAGCCATCCGGGACCCGACGGAGCGCCCTCTCCGGTGACGGTGCGACACCTGCCCCACATGGATGAGACCGGTGCACCGGGATCGCCCGTCCGCATGATGAGCGATGACGATTTGTACGAGCTCGCCGATGCATATGTGGATGCGGCGACGCTCATCGCAGAAGCAGGTTTCGACTTCGTCGACCTGAAGGCATGCCACGGATACTTGAGCCATGAGCTACTGGGGGCGTTCGAGCGTGAAGGGGAGTTCGGGGGCTCGCTCGACAATCGCACCCGGTTCCTCAGGCTGATCATTCAGGGAGTTCGGGTCTCCGCGCCGGATCTCAAACTGGCGCTGCGGGTGAGCGCCTTCGACACGGTGGCGTTCAATGCGGCAGCAGATGGTGTGGGTGCTCCCTTCACCTCCGATCCCTATCGCTTCTGGTTCGGCACCGATGAGACCGGCCACGAGGTGGACCTCACCGAGCCGATCGAGTTGTTGTCGAGGTTCCGAGACATGGGTGTCGATTTGATCTGTGTCACCGGGTCCTCTCCGTACAACGCCTGGCACTTTCAGCGACCTGCCCTGTCATCGAAGCCAGGGGAGTACATCACTCCTGAAGATCCACTCGCAGGCGTGGCTCGACACATTGACGTGACCCGTCGTCTTCGGGATGCCGTTCCGGGAATCACCACGGTTGGGTCCGGATACAGCTACCTACAGCAATGGTTGCCCAACGTGGCACAGGCTGCCGTTCGTCGTGAGTTCACGGATTTGGTTGGGATCGCAAGGATGCACCTGGCTCGTCCGACGTTCGCGGCGGACGTGTCTGGTGGCGTGAGCCCGAACGGGTCGAAAATCGGCTATCAGTTCTGAGCGGTCAGCGGTCGAGATGCCTGATCAACGCTTCTAGTGCCACGAAGTAGCTGTCGCGTCCGAATCCGGCGACGACGCCAAGACAGACAGGTGCGAGCACGGACTCCCTGCGGAAAGGCTCTCTCGCATGAACATTGGAGAGGTGTGTCTCGATCGCCGGCAGGTCCACACCCGCAATTGCGTCCCGTATGGCGATGCTGTAGTGGGTGTAGGCCCCGGGGTTGATGACGATGCCGTCGGCGGTGGTCCTGGCTTGCTGTATGGCCGTGACTATCTCCCCCTCCGAGTTGGACTGGAAGTCGCTCAGTTCGACACCTCGTTCCTCCGCAAAGGAGCGCAATTCGACAACGATGTCCTCGAGAGTCTCGGAGCCGTAGACCTCTGGTTCACGCGTGCCCAGCAGGTTGAGGTTGGGTCCGTTGATGAGAAGGACTCTGTTCATCTCAGGCGGTCACGGCCTTCTCGCCGGCGTCGATGATGTCGAAGAATTCTCGTGTGACTTGAAGCACCTGGCGCGCATATTCGACCGCTCCGAGCTCGAGACGCTTGGCATCGTTTGGCACCTCGAGAGCATAGGGCACAACAGGCATGGCACCGACGATCGCACCCAGGTCGATGACACCTTGGCCCGGAGGCTGCCGGTCGGCGCGTGCAATATGGATCATCTCCTCCTCGCTGTGTGACACGGGTGCACGGGCGTCGCACAACTGAACGAAATTGAAGAGTCCTCCGGGCAGTTCGCCGAGCCTGGTGACCGAAGACTCGGATCGGTAGAAATGAAGGGTGTCCACGAGCACACCACCGTTGGGCCGGTTGGCCTTGGTCACGATCTCCACGGCAGCGTCGAGGTCGACTGTGGGTGTCCAGGGAATGAATTCGAGATCCACGGTCATCTCGTGGGGAGCAGCGAGATCGCAGAGGCTTTGAAAGCCCTCGATGGCGAGTCGACGATCCGCCAGGGGAACCTGAACGATGACATGCCGCGCTCCCATCTCCGCGGAGACCTCGATGAATGGTTTGAACTCGTCGATGTCGCTCTCCGGATCGGTGCGGATCAATTCGACGTCGAGCAATGGGACCGAATACTCCTCCATTGCCTTGATGACATCGGCGGCGAGGGTTGGATCGGTCAGGAAGGGGAAGTGAGGCTCGTCGGGCGTCACCGGCTTGAGTCGGAGACTGACGAAGTCGTATCCGGTCTCGGCCGCGACTTCGACCATGCGCGTGGGCGGCGTTCCCAGGATGGTCAGGTATGCGAGCGAGAACTGTCGCTCGAGGCCTGCCGTCACGGAGTGTCCGTTCCGTAGAACTCGCCGAAGAGCTCCTTCTCCGACGGTCTGTCTTCCGGAATCGGCCTACTCACCCACGTGACGTTCAAGTAGTGCTTGAGGCTGATGTTCTCGTTCGTGATATTCCCCCCCCAGATGCCACATCCGAGACTGGACGTCATCGGCATGCCGTTGGTGAAAGAGCCCGCATTCGCCTTGGACTGAGGCTGTCTGACCATCATCCGGCTCACCGG
>JBAPYG010000164.1:0-2122 GCA_049284615.1 Acidimicrobiia bacterium | reverse complement strand
GTTCACAAGTTTCTAACTCGAATTTTCGCGACCAGGGAAGCCGGCGCGAGCCATGGGGCGAAATGAGATCTCGATCGTCTCGTAGATCTCACCCAGCACCCGATCGAGCTCCTCGAGCGTCACGGCCTCGGCAGCGAGACGGCCACGGAGGACGATGGCGCCCTCACCGTCGACCGCGAACAGACACCGCCAGGCGCGGCTGTTGCGGACCAGCGCCTGACGGTGCACTTCCCCGGCAACTGCCGGTGCCGGCAACACGTAGGCGTCGAAGCTGAGACTGCGCTCTCCGATGTCGAACCACACCGTGGTGGCGTCCCGCGTCTGCTGACGCATTCGCACCGCCCAGCGCCCCTCCAACTCCTCGGCGTACTCCACGCTCGACTCGGGGTCTTCGAGCCAGAGCCTGATGCGCTCCTCCAGCACCGTCCTCACGAGAAGGCCAACTCGAAACGGGGCTCGAACCGGCCCACCGGTCGCCCACCGCCCAGGACCGGGGGGTGGACGATCGGCTCGAGACTCGAGGAAGCGACCGCCGTCAGGGCGCCGAGTTGGCCCAGTGCGGCGACGGCAGCGAGGTTGGCCACCGCGCCGAGACCGTCCCAGGACTTGACGCCCACCCCGAAGCGACCGTCGACTCCCACGCCGACACAGCCTGCGGCGCCACCTTTGGCCACCGAGTTGGTCGCGATGGCGATCTCGGCATCACCCTCCCCGTTGGCGGCCACCAGGGCCGGGTAGCGGTGCATGGCGGTGAACACCGCCCGCAGCTCCGGGTAGACCGCCAGTCGGGCGAACAGCAGCGCCAGGACACGCGAGGTGGTGCGGAGCACCGGCGCACCACAACCATCGACCCCCAACGGCTCGACTGCGTGACGACCGATCTCGGACACCGTCTCGGCGACCTGAAGCTGCAGAGGGTGCATCGGGCTCAGGTAGCTGTCGAGCTGCCAGCCGCGGGCGGCACAAGCCCGCAGGAACCCGGCGTGCTTGCCCGAGCAGTTGTGCCATATGCGTCGTGGCCGTGCAGAACCGCCCCTGAGGACAGCCTCGCGCGCTCGGGGCGCGAGCGGCCAGTCGGGAGGACACCCGAGGGCCGACTCGTCGACGCCGGCGCCGGCGAGCATCGACTCGACCAGGGCGACCTGCACCGGGAAGCCGCGATGAGAGGCCGCGGCCATGGCCAGCTCACGTGGACCGAGGTCGGCACCGGAGCGCTGCGAGACGAAGGCCTGGAAGGGCTTCGCCGAGGATCGGAGGTAGAACGGTCGATCGATGTCGCCATACGATGCGATCAGGCTGCCATCAGGGGCGACCACTGCGACGGCGCCATCGTGGATGGTCTCGACGAGATCGGATCTGACCTGCGCGGCGAGCAAGGTCAGCCGCTGACTGGCGTCTCGTCCTGTTGGCTCCGATAACGGGAGACCATCTCGTCCTGGAGCCGGTCGATCACCTCGTGAAGACGACGACGTTGGCCCGAGAGTTGCGTCTCGACGTCGCGCAGCCGGTCGATCGCCTCACTCAGCTCCTCCTCGGTCAGCTCGGGAAGAGACGTGAGCACGCCGTCGTCCATGATCTTGTCGATCAGCCGGCGACCGGTGTTGGACGGCAGAGGGGGCATGGTCTCGATGTGACGCAAGGTGGGCTCGGACCCGAGGATCATCCCGTTGGCGAGGATCTCGGGCAGCGCCTCGAGGATGGAGCGCTCCTCTACCCCCGAGCGACGTCGCATCTCGAAGTCGATGAGGTCCATACGGCCGTGGAGGAGACGGCGGTAGTAGGAGATCTGAGCCTCGACGTCCTCGGCGGTGTCCCGACGACGCCTGACTTCGTTGAGCTCGAGATCGGCGAGACCCTCCAGGTACTCGGGCTCCAGGACGATATCGATGCGCCGGCGTTTGTCGTTCACACCGCCCACGTTAATAACAGGCGGCCCGCACCGTGGGATAAGGGTTGACCGCCGCCCCGCCACCGGGTCGGATCTCGAAATGGAGATGAGGGCTGCTGGCGGCGGCGTTGCCCGAACTGCCCACGTAACCCACCACCTCGCCCTGTGAGACACGTTTGGTCCCCGAGAAGGCCCAGCGGTCGAGGTGGGCGTAGTAGTACCTGTGCCCCGATG
>JBAPYG010000163.1:0-2799 GCA_049284615.1 Acidimicrobiia bacterium | reverse complement strand
AGCCGATACTGGTGATGCGCCGACCGATCTCTGAGGTTGGTCACGAGATCTTGGGCGACTCCATGCCCGCTCATCTCCCAGATGTGCCGATGGAGACTCCGATTGAGTTGTGAGTACCGCGCGTCGTCATCGTCCTCCACCGACACACGCATCTCCTCGAGGATCGACGACAGCGTCTCGCGGGCATGCTGGTCGTCGCTTGCCGCAGCGCGACCGGCGATGAGCCCTTCCAGGACCTTCCTCGCCTCGGCGATCTCCACCGCCTCGTCCAGTCCGATGCGTCGAACCACCGCGCCCCGGTTGGCCTCGATGTCGACCAACCCCTCCGCCCTCAGCTCGACCAGTGCGGCGCGCACCGAGCCCCGACCCACCGAGTAGCGGTCGGCGAGGGCGAATTCGGTCAGTCTCTCCCCCGGGGTGAACACCCCGGAGAGGATGTCGTCGTGGAGGCGGTCTGCAGGTGATCGGGCTGTCTCGGCCATCGGCGAAGATTGTATGCAATATTGTGCGCATCGTGGTCAGCGACGAGCCGACCTGATCGCCGCCCACACCTTGTGAGGGCGAAGCGGCATGTCGACGTGCTCCACACCCAAGGGGGCCAGAGCATCGAGGACGGCGTTGACGATGGCCGGTGGCGCACCGATGCATCCCGCTTCGCCGGCGCCCTTCGCCCCCAGGGGGTTCGAGGGAGCCGGGCTCACCGTCCGCCCCAGAGCGAAGTCGGGCACGTCGAGCGCCGCCGGTATCAGGTAGTCCATGAAACTCGTCGTCAGAGGATCCGCTTCCTCCCCGTATTCGATGCCCTCGAGTACTGCCTGCCCGAAACCCTGCGCCAAAGAGCCGATCACCTGGCCCTCGACGATCATCGGATTGAGGATCACCCCACAATCGTCCACGGCCACGTAGCGGACCAACCTGACCTCACCCGTCTCCAACAAGACCTCGACGACCGCCACGTGGGCACCGAATGGGAAGGCCTGGTTGTCGGGCACGAACATCTCGGCCGCCTGCAGAGGTGCCCCCTCTGCGCCCGCGAGGGCCGCTATCTCTCCCAGGCTCACACCCGATCCGGGATCGCCGGTCACGTGCACCCGACCGCCGGCAACTACCAGATCGGCGGCACTCGCCTCCAGCATCGCCGCCGCCACGGTCTTGGCCCTGTCGACGACGATCGTGCCAGTGCGCTGGATCGCCGACGCTCCGATCTGCGCCGATCGGCTGCCGAACGTCCCCACACCGTCGGCCACCTCCCCGGTGTCCCCGGCCAGCACCATCACCTGTTCGGTTCGGACACCGAAGAGGCCGGCGGCGACATCGGCCCACACGGTCTCGTGACCCTGGCCCGCCGACGTCGAGCCGGTTCGCACCACGATGGTCCCGTCGTCCTCGACGCCGACCTCTCCGTACTCACCCGAGCCGAGGGCACCGCCGGACCGTTCAACGAAGGCGCTGATGCCCAACCCGATCGGGTCGAGATCGAGATCGACCCGGCGAGAGCGCTCCCTCTCGAAACCGGGGCGGTCGATCATCTCGAGAGCCATCTCCAGCGTCGCCGCATAGTCACCGCTGTCATAGCGGGCGCCGGTGTGGGTGGTGTACGGCATCTGGTCCCGTCGAACGAAGTTCTTGAGACGCACCTCGGCCGGATCCATCGCAAGCGACCTCGCGAAAACGTCGATGGCGCGCTCGATGGCGAAGGCGGCTTCGGGCCGCCCCGCCCCGCGGTAGGAGCCGGTCGGCGCCAGGTTGGTGACAACGGTGGTCGCCTCCACCGACAGCTCCTCGAAGTCATAGAGCCCCTGGGCGACATACGTCGATAGACCGGGGATCAACGCCCCATTGTGCGGATATGCGCCCACATCGGCGAGGATCCGAATGCTCGCCCGTCTGATCCTGCCGTCGGCATCGCCTTCGAGGGTGATTTCGTGAATCTGGCCGCGACCGTGGACACCACCTAGGAAGTGCTCTCTCCGCTCCTCGATCCAGACGACGGGCCGTCCGAGATGCAGAGCGGCGAAACAGGTGACGATGTACTCCGGGAACAACATCCCCTTGAGCCCGAATGCCCCACCTACGTCGGGCACGATCACCCGCACCTGACCCGGGTGGAGGTCGAGCTGCTCGGCGAGTTGCATCCGGAGGCGGTGGGGAGCCTGATGACCGCAGTGGACCGTCAGGCCACCTTCCGCCGTCGGCGCAGCCCGAATCGCCAAGCCCTCGAGCGGTGCCGGGGCGAGTCGTTGGTTCCTCACGGTCACCGTCGCCGACTTCTCGAAGACTCTCTCGCTCATTTGAGACCCGGCCGTCCTGGTGGCGACCACGTTCCCGGCGCCGAAGAGCGCCACACCGTCACGGGCATCCTCGGGCCGGGCCACCACCGGGAGTGGCTCGATGTCGACCCAGATCGAGCCGGCGGCGTCGGCTGCAGAGGCGGCATCGACCGACACGACGGCGGCGACCGGTTCTCCTGCGTATCGCACCTTCGCCTCCGCCAACAGGGGACGGTCGAGGCCGTCGACACTCAGAGGGCCTGAGGCGATAGGGGGCAGGCTCAGATCTGACGCAGTCAGGACCAGACGTGTCCCCGTCATCCCGGCCGCAGCCTCCGCGTCGACCGACGTGATCCACCCGTGAGCGATCGGGCTGCGCTGGAAATGGACGTGGAGGTCGTCCGGTTCGGTCAGATCGGAGACGAAGCGACCACTGCCGATGAGGAGCCGGTGGTCTTCACGACGACGATGGCTCCACTCTGGCATTGAGGCCGGCACGTTACCCGACCTGCCCGGGTCTCCCCCGATG
>JBAPYG010000162.1:0-1833 GCA_049284615.1 Acidimicrobiia bacterium | reverse complement strand
GGCTGGTGGGGTCCGGTTAGCGGACTGTTGTTCTTTGCTGCTGTGGTGGGTTCGGCTGCGGTGTTTGGTGGGTTCGACTTCTTCGGTGGCGTCGAGGTGTCACCATCAACTTCGCCCGAGAGGCTGTTGGATGCGATCCGGGCCAAGGATGATGCGATCTACAACTCGTCGCTGATCATGTTGTTGGGTATCGGCTTTCTTGGGTTCTTCATTGCTGATCTGAGGGCAAGGGCGAACAAGGCGGGGCTTGGCTGGCCTGCCGAGGCTTTCGCCGTTGGCGGGGTTCTGATCGCAGCGGCCTGGCTGCTCTATTTGGGACTACAACTGACAGCACATGTCATCGGCGACTATGGACATGTCGATTCAGTCCAGATCGTGATCGACTTCCAGTGGTTTGCGTTTTGGCTGTTCCTGCCCGGCCTTCTCGTTTTTGGTGTAGCGGCTTCAGTGGCAGGGCTACGCAGTGGCTTTCATCCGAAGTGGCTGGGCGTGGTTGGGGTCCTAGTTGCTTTGACGGCGTTCGTCCCATGGGATGGGCTATTCGTCTTCGTCCCGTGGGTAGCCGCCGCCTCCGTTGTCCACCTAGTCAGACGCCCCCGCACATAACGGCACGTCCAGGGCGGCCCCACCACGAGGGGGTGGGGCCGAGATGCTCGGCCCGCCTCTGGCCTAGCCTTGTCACAGGATCATCAAGCATCGCCACTTAATCCAACCGTATCTAAGGAGAACCTGACTTTGACCACTGTGAAGGAAGATCCAAACCTGGTGCCCCTCTGCCCGCATTGCGACGCACAGCTCGATGACGTTCGTGCACGGCAGGTCTCTGCAGCTGGTACCACGAGCTTCCTCTTCGGGAAGCGATACATCTATGCCTGCCCGTCATGTAACAGGGCACTTGGAATTTCACACCGGAAGGGGTTCTGGGCCGGGTAGGGCGAACCCCTCGACAACAGAGCGAGATCGGCGCGCCCTCACTGCGACCTACAAGGACAGCGTTTGGTCGGTCGCCTACCTGTCCTCCCGGCTTGAGCGGGTCGAAACGCGACGAAATCGCAGCCTCCTGTCGTGGCTCCGATCATCGACCAGAAGGCGCTCGAGGACTTCATCGAACATGCCGACCTCGGAGAAGCTAAACGCTGCGAAGCCGCGCTCGAGGCGATGGCCGCGTCGGTCCGGTTGCGTGTCGTCTCTGCGCTACCAGCCAGGCATCTCTTCGCCACACGAGTCCCATGGGATGTCAGCATCAACGATGAGGAACTCCTCCCTGGAACAGTTTCGGGATCTGAATTGCTGTGGCCCGCTGTAGGCATCGTCGGAGTGGTCGGTGAAAAGGACGATCTCGCCACCCGGTGCCAACCGGGCCATGGCGAAGACCGAATCACCTTCAATCGTGCCGTATTGGAAGAAGATCTCCGCACCCTGGCCCGCATTCTGAGCTTCTTGGAAACATGAGACAGCGGCTTGGTCACCAGCCCAGCCGCACACCTCGATGGGGTACGTCGGCAGATAAGGCAGATGAGGTGGAGTTTGATCTACCTCAGATTGAGGATTCGCATCGACATGGTCCTCTAGAACCTGGGACTCGACCTGATCCTCGGACGAACATCCGGCAGCCACAGCAGGGAGCACGCAGAAAGCCACTAGCGCCAGGACGTTGCGAGTCGGCCTCATGCTTCGAATCTACGGAAGACCGAACCCAAATCTTGAGAAATCAAGCGAGCACGATGTGATGCCATGAAGAGCGGGAGCCTCCCTGCTCTTTGACCCGAGACGAGACTCGGGCCTTGTCATTCGTCGAGACAAGGAGGCCCCGGATGACACGTTACGTGGGTG
>JBAPYG010000161.1:0-3120 GCA_049284615.1 Acidimicrobiia bacterium | reverse complement strand
CGGAACTCGAGTTCATCGACGGCTCCGACACCGTGGATGGAGGCTCCTCCATCCGCAACCAAGCCCTCAAGCGTTGGCATCGCGACTTTCACCATGCGACCGGACCCTGGAGCGATGACGTTTCCTTGGATCTCGATGACCAGTGTGCCGCCCTCCACCTCCGTGAGGATCTTGTCTTGGAGGTTGTCGTCGTAGATGCTGGTCACCCCTGCGGGAGCGGCCCGGTCCACGATGATTTCGACGGCGACGCCACTGGAGATCTCGATCCGATCGAACGACCCGACCTCTCTCGTCTCCGAGACGATATTGCCTGATCCGGTCGACCCACAGGCGACCGCCGTTACGACCAATGCGGCCAACAGCCCCATCGATGTCTTGCCTTGTCTCATGCTCCGACTCCTTTGGCTTCGGCGGCTTCGACCGCCATCGATTCGTGTGCGACCTGGGGTCTGCTCAACCACCAGCGAGGTTGTGTGGAGATGACGGCAACTGCCACGACCGCGGTGACCGCTGTCATCGACCAATACATCTGGACCCGGTCGGCGCCCTCGAAGAGGAGGATGGCAATGCCGCCGGCGGCATTGAAGGCCGCGTGCATCAGGAAGGCAATCAGGACGCTCTGCTTGGTTCGAACGAAAACTGCGGTGAAAAGAATGGATAGCAACACGATGGCCGCGGCGTCGGCCCAAGGGAGCTCTCCGGACATGAATAGTGGGATGTGCCAGAACGCCCATAGGACACCGAGACCGAGGCTGGCCCCTAACGGTGAAACCCTTTTGAGCAGCCGAGGGAGTGCAAAACCACGCCAACCGAGCTCTTCCCAGGCTCCGGTCAAGACGCCCACGACCTGGAATCCGAACAGGGTTCCAAGCTCGAGCCAGTCGACCAGCGGGCCCTCGGTGGCGACCTGCGCTCCGGCCAACACATTGACCGCAGCGGCCGCAGCGAGCAACGCGATTGGCCCAAGGAGGGCGACCAGGTACCAACGGAGACCGACCCGCCAGATTGTTACCCGACGGAGTAGGGCGCCGACCTCGCGGCGCCCGTCGATCAGTGCAGCAACAGCAATGGCTGCTATCGACGGCCCGATGGGAAGCAGGCCCATTGGCCAGCTAACCGCCAGAGTCAACAGGTAGAAGGTGGTGATCGGCCAGCGTCTCGCCAATCCTGACACCAGGGGGACCGAGCCTTTCGCTTGGGTAGAGGTGGAGGTCATGGGCTTCTCCTTTGGATCGATGCCTTACGGCTTGTTGTTGTCGATCCTCTCGGAGAGTTCCCTCAAGGTCGACCCGGTCCACTGGTGTTGTATGGGGCGGGTTTCTGGCCGGTCTCGAGGCGCACCTAGCCATCCGTGTAGATGTCGGTTAGACGCGGTCAACCGCCGTAGACACAACAAGACGACCAGGACTCGTTTGGAGTCGCCGTCTGTTGTGTCCAGGTACTGAAGACGCTCGACACATATCTTGACCGCTCGCAGCGGCGACCTCGAAACGGCCGGCGACACTGTGAATGGGCGAGCCCCCGGCCATCAGAGCTAGCACCTCCCGGTCCCGGGAGTCCGGACACTGTGTCCAGTCCCGGCCGTGTGAGACGACTCCCTCAGCGGCTGAAGTCTGCTCGCTTGTCGCCGCGACCTCCGTCAGGGGTGTCCGCTGTTTGTTCGAGGGCGATACACGGAAGTCTGGGAGCGTGATCCTCCGAGCAAGACCCCGGAATCAATCTTGACTGTGGCCTCGATTCTCAGAGCCGTTGCTCTTCGCGGTCTCTTCTAGTGAGGCCATCCATCTGAGGCCGCACAGTCCGACTTGCCTCGGAGTTGATCCGGCTCAGATGGATGCCGAGGAGGATCAGCCAGGACAGGGTCACAATGAGGAAGGCGCGCTGGCCCAGCCCGGCGACTCCTACTGGCCGTGCCAGCAACACACCGATCAAGCTCGCCACCACAGCCCATTTGAACAGTCGAAATGTGGAAGCGCCACTCGACACGAGGTGTTCGCGGCGGAAGGTGGCATGGATCGCGAAGGCCCCTGCAATGAGACCGGGGAGTACAACATAGCTCGCGAGCTCATGGAGTTGCCCGGAACTCGTTGATATCAGGACACCATCGGCTCCGGCGACGTCGATGCGTGTTAGACCGCTGGCGATGAGTCCCAATCCAACCACGGTGAGTGATCCCGCTGATGCCAAAGCCCAGCCTGCCTTCCCAAATCGGGAAATCAGTGGCCACACCAGGAGGAGCGTACCGGTGCCCGCTACCACGTAGCCCGACATCACCAGCCATCCGAGCTGACCGAGTGCGTATTCGCTGACCAGGTGGTCGATCGGGCTAAGTCCAGGCTGAATGAGATGCATGCCGACCAACACGATGATCAGAAGGGCCACCGCAGAAGCTCCTATCAGCCCAGCTCGCTGGGCGGAACTCATCTGCTCTCTCCCAGGAAGTAGTCGGGCTTCTTCGGTCGTCCCGCCCGGCTTCGGTATCGATTTACGACCGGATAGTTCGACCGCAACCGCCCCGATCAGGAATACGAGCATTGCCGGCGCCCCTATCAGCGGGTGGACAAGCGTCCAGACAACTCCGCCGACACCCACTGCGATGGCTGCGGAACGCGACACACCTGATCGTCGCAAAGCCAACGCGGCCCCGCCAAACACGACGAGCGCGAAGGCAACCGCTCCGAACGGCAGCACCACGCTTGTGAATGGCGACTCGACCATCGAGGTCGCGGCACTGATCACTGTGTCGGCGGTCTCAGGGTGGGAGTGTCCGTATTCGGTCAACGAGCCGGTGGCTATACCGGCGACGCCGTCATAGGCCGCGAAGAACGCCACCCACGGGACCACGGCCATCCGTGCCGCCCGAGCCGCCGAACCCGCGACTCCGTGCAACAGGAGCAGCACGCCGATACCGAGTAGAGCTGCCAACGGAATTTGCAGAGCATGGATCAGGTTCCAGACCGTCACGTTATCTTCAGGGGTCATCGGGTGAATCGCGGCCAATACTCCGAGTCCAATAGGGGCGCCAAAGATGGCGATCCGCCGAAATGTCACTTTGCTCATCAGGACTGTCTCCTTGCCTTCTCGTGCGGTCCCCAAAGACCCTTCTGGCAACTATCTCGG
>JBAPYG010000160.1:0-4013 GCA_049284615.1 Acidimicrobiia bacterium | reverse complement strand
ATGCACAACTGACAACGGGTGCACTCGTCCTCGTCGACGACGAAGAAACCTATGTTCTGAGAGTCCTCGTTGGGATGGTCGACGTTGACGCCCTCGGAGATGGCGTCGAGGGAGAGATAGAAGATGCACTTCCACGGGCAGATGTCGACACATCCCTCACAGAGGATGCACTCCGATTGATCGATGTGCAGGAACTGCTTGGGACGGAGCTTGTCCGTGAAGTAGTCGCCCTCGACCAGGGCGAGCTGGTAGTCGTCCCGGATCGGGGGGGTCTCGTCGATGACGCCCTTGGGCATGTCAACTCCCCTTGACCAGGGGTCGGCCGTACGGCGACTTCTTCTCGACGGGCTCGGCCGAAGCCGGCCGCCCCGTCTTCATCTTCTGGATCTGGATCGCCAGGACGCCGGCGAGGGCCAGCATGGTCAGGCTGTAGCCGGCCTGGATGGAGTCTTTGATCGCCCCGTAGCTGATCGACACGTCGTTGCCCAGGACGAGCCAGGGTGGGAGGACCAACGCCGCCCGCTGCGACGACCAGTCGAGGTCGGACTGGGCGAAGTTGAGCCATTCGGAGGGGACCATCCCGAAGTAGAACACCAGCGCGATGAAGGTGATGAAGGCGGCGAGAGTGGCCCGGGCCCAGGTCATCTTCTGGTTCAACACCCAAAGGAACATGGCGCCCAGCAGGGCCATGGTGGTGGCGCCCAGGACGATCAAGTACCCGGCCGCCTTCCAAAACTTGCCCCGCGGGAACCAGTTGAGATAGTCGACCACTACGTCCATCTCGACCCCATCCACGACTTCGGTCTTCGGGATGGAGGCCCAGTGGATCCACATGACCCCCAGGACCAGGCCCAAGAGACCGAGGATGAGAAGACCAGCGCCGATCAGCTTGCGGCGTTCGTCGCTTAGTTCTCCGAGGCGATACATCTTCGTTCTGCAGTCCAGACGCGTTGACGGCGCTTGTTGATCAGTTTCTACCACAGGTGGGGCGCCGTTAGAGAACCGATCGTGTCGAGATCGAGAGTGTTCCCGGCTGGTGGCGGAGTGAATCCGTGAAGTAGTTATGCTCCCGCCGTCTCATCTCGCGCGAGGAAGACGGTTGGCCGACACCCAGACTGCAGACATTCGAGCCCTGCTGGGCGGTGGGACCGGGGAAGACCGGATCGCCGCCACACACTTCGTGGTCGGGGCGATTTTCCTCGTTCTCGGGGGAGCCCTCCAGCTCCTCTCCTTGATCGCAGTCCGCTTTGGCGACTTGTTCCCCGTCTCGTACGGGCGTCTCGAGCCGGCGGCGAACATCACCCTCATGATCGGGTTTGCCGCCGTCTCCTTGACGGGTGGCATCTACTACGTGCTCCCGAGACTCACCGGCGCCAGACTCGTCGGCAGGCCCCTGGCCGGTCTGGGGCTGCTCGGGATGTCGGGTCTGACCGTTCTCGGCGTGGCCGCCATCTTCCTCGGATTTGGTGACGGGAGCCAGCCCTTCGGCCAGCCCTGGTGGATCGACGTACCCCTGGCCCTGGTCCTCTTCGTCCCGGCGCTGGTGACGCTGGGAACGATTCGGGAGCGCACCGAGGAGCGAAGCTTCGTGACCCTCTGGTTCGTGATCGGGGGCGTCATCTGGCTGCCACTTCTCTACCTGGCCCACCTGGTGGCAGAGCTGCCCGCGGCATCGGCGGTGACGGTCGCATATGCGCAGACTTTCTTCTCCGCGGGGTTCTTCACCATGTTCGTGGTCACCGTGGGCTCGGGGCTCGTCTACTACACGGTGGTCAAGGAGCTCGACGTGCCACTGGCGAGTCGTCAGCTCGCTCTCGTCGGTTTCTGGTCGTTGGGGTTCGCCGGGGTGTGGTGGGGGGCGGCCCAGCTCATGTTCGGGCCGGGCCCCGATTGGGTCGCCGGGGTCGCCGCCGCCCTGGGCCTTGCATTCCCGATCGGAGCGCTCGCCAACGCGGCCAACGTCTCGGTCACACTGGAAGGGTCATGGTCGGGTCTCGGCGAGAGAGCCGGCGTCCTCTCCGGCGTCCTCGGCCTGTACCTGGCGTTCGGCGTGTCCATCGTGGCCGCCTTGGCCGGTTTCCGGTCCGTCGGCGCGGTGGTCTCGCTGACACCGTTCTGGGAGGCAGTCGAATACGTCGCCCTGGCCGGGGTGGGCCCGCTGCTTGTGGCCGGTGTCGCGTTCGGAGCCCTGCCACGGCTGGTCGGACGTCAGCTGGAGACGGCGGCCAAGGCCCGACGATTCCAACGTCTCACCGTCGCCGGGTCGGTCGGGGTGCTCGTCTCCCTGGGGTCGGCCGGAATCCTCTCTGGCTACTCATGGATCGCAGGCTCTAACAGCGGCGCCTACATCGACGCCGGTGAGGGCTGGGGTGCGGGACTGGGGTCGTCGTACGACACGTTGCTCTTGGTGGCCATCGTCTTTGGCGGCGTGCTGCTCATCGGCCTGGGCGGCTATGCCGCGATCATCCTCGGCACGGTGGCCCGGGGCAGAGCCATCCCCCAGGAGGTCCTGGTGGCGAAGGAGGCGGCCGCCGATGGCTGACCTCTCCGCGGCCGCCGCCGCGATGGGCATACCCGAGGGGCTCGTCGAGCGCTCCGTCAACGCCCGGGCCGCAGAGTCCGGCTCGAGTGTCGACGAGCTGCTCACGGCGTGGGCGGGCGGCGAGGCACCACCCCCATCTCCCGCGTCTGCAGAGCCGGCCCCATCCGAGGAGACGCCGGCCGAGAAGGCTCCGGAGCCAGAGACGAGGCCCGAGCCAGCGGCACCCGAGATCGTCGTCGACGTGCCGGCCCCGGCTGCACCCGCCCCCGTTGCCCAAGGCCCGTACAAGCCGCCGATCCTGGTCGGTGCCAAGGACAGGCCGATGACCATCGTCGCCGGCGTCATCGGCCTGTTCGTGATCATCGTGATGGTCGGCCTGGTCGGCCCGTCCATCCCGATCGACTCCCCCGGCGCCCGTTCCTCGGACATCGCTTTCAGCGCCGGAGCCCTGGACGGCCGTCACGTGTACGAGACCACGGGTTGCGCCTCCTGTCACACCCAGATGGTTCGCCCGGTCGTCGCCGACGTCGGTTTGGGGCCGGTGACGCTCGACGACACCAACCAGGTCCTCGGGATCCGCCGCTTCGGCCCCGACCTCGCCGATGTGGGCTCGCGCCTCACGGCCAGCCAGATAGAGGCCACCATCGATGGCCTCGGCGACCACCCCGCCCACGATCTCGGCTCCGAGGACATGGAGAGCCTCGTGGCCTATCTGCTCGAGTCGAGCACATCTTCCCCGGACGAGGCGGAGTCATGAGCCTGTCTGGTGCTGCCGCGGCCATGGGTCTCCCCGAGTCGCTGGTTCAGCGATCCGCGGAGGCCAGGGCGGCCGAGACCGGCCAGAGTGTCGATGACATCCTCGCCGCCTGGGCCGGCGGCGAGACGATCGAGTCGCCACCGGCGGACACCACCACCCCGGAGCCCGAGGCGGCGCCCGCAGAGGAAGCAGCCCCCCAGCTCGACGACACCACTACCGAGCCGGAGACCCCTGTCATCGAGACGCCCCGGCCCGCAACCGGGGGCACCACCCCAACACCGAGCCGGGCCCCGGTCCCCGCCGAGGTGAGCGCATCCGAGGCTGCCCGGCTACCCGAGGTCATCACGGTCCCGACCGCGGGGATACGAGAGCGCACCAACTTCCGCATCCCAACCTGGCTCGTCGGTCTGATGCTGGTGGTGCCACTCTTCGCCCTGTTCGCGTTGGGTGGCTCGTCCACGGGCGCCTGCGGCGAAGCAACCGAGTTGGCCACTGATGTGATCTCCGGCCAGATCGTCAACTGCGATGGCTCCGAGTTCACAGGTGCGGGCACGGGCGGTGGCGGGGCCGACTTCGTTGCCCTCGGCGGTGAGATCTACAACGGCCAGGCGGTGTCTGGTGTCAATTGCGCCGGCTGTCATGGTGGCAACGGCGAAGGCGGTGTCGGGCCGGCGCTGGGTGGTGTGCTCACGACCTTCGGGGCCTGTCCCGACC
>JBAPYG010000159.1:0-1960 GCA_049284615.1 Acidimicrobiia bacterium | reverse complement strand
CATAAGCGTTGGCCTTTTGAGCGATCGTGGCCGACGCTGTCTGCTTTTCATACGGCACCGAGATTGCATAGAGGTTGTTGGCACAGATGAAAACGGTCGGGGTTTTCCAGACACCGGCGAAGTTCATCCCGGAGTGGAAGTCGACCTCGGAGGTGGCTCCATCGCCGAAGTAGGTGACGGTGACGGTGTCCTCACCACGGAGCTTGGTCATGTACGAGTACCCGACAGCATGGGGCAACTGGCTGGCGATGGGGACGGTGACGATGCCGGTCCGGTACTTCTCGATGTCCCACGCCGCATTGGGAAGCCCCTTCCAATAGGCGAGGAGGACCTCCATGGGCAGACCACGCGTCACCTGCACCCCGTGCTCCCGGTAGCTGGGGAACACGAAGTCGTCTGGGGCGAGGGCCAGAGCCGAGCCGATCTGCACCGCCTCCTGACCCTCCAGCATGGCGTAGGTGCCCAGACGTCCCTGGCGTTGCAGCGCCAGCATCCGACGATCGAGGGCCCGGGACAGGACCATGTTGCGATACATGGTCTGGTACAGCTCGGGGTCGAGCCCGGGGTCTTCTCCGACGAGGTCGCCGTTGGCGTCGATGATGGTCAAGGTCTCGTATGAGGCCACGGGTTGAGTCTGGCACAAGACGTCGTGGCGGGAGTGGGCGGTGCCGGCTCTCGCTATCTTCTGGTCATGCCCCGGGTTCGCTCAGACATCGCCGCCATCAAGCCCTATCAAGTGGGCCGTCAGCTCGCCGACGTGGCCAGGGCGCATGGCCTCGACCCCGGCGAGATCGTCAAGCTGACGGCGAACGAGGGGCCGGAGGGCCCCTTTCCCGGCGTGATCGAGGCGGTCACCAGTGTCCTCGCCGAGTCGAACCGCTATCCCGACAACGCCTGCTGGGATCTCGGCCATGCCCTCGCCGACGAGTTGGGGGTGGGGTTCGACAACCTCATGTTCGGGGCGGGGAGCGTCGCGCTGCTCGTTGAGATCGCCACGGCGATGGGCGGGCCGGGGACCAACACGGTCTATGGCTGGCCGAGCTTCATCATGTATCGCTTCGCCTCGATCTGGGCGGGGGCCGAAAGACGTGAAGTCCCGCTCGACGGATCGTTCCGACTCGATTTGGAAGCCATGCGGGATGCCATCGACGACGCGACGACGTTGGTGGTGGTCTGCAATCCCAACAACCCCACAGGGACCATTCACTCCGCCGACGAAGTCGAGGCCTTCATCGACTCGGTGCCCAGCGACGTCCTCGTCGTAGTCGATGAGGCCTACCACGAGTTCGTGACCGACCCCGCCTATCGGACCGCGATCCCCCTGGCCATCGATCGCCCAAACGTGGTCGTCCTCCGCACCTTCTCCAAGATCTACGCCCTCGCCGCTCATCGCGTCGGCTATGCGGTCGCCCGTGAAGACGTCATAATCGAGATGCGCAAGGCGCAGGCACCGTTGACGGTCAATGTCGTGGCGCAGACGGCGGCACGCGCCAGTCTGGGGCAACCCGGCGAGCTGGAGCGTCGGCGCGACGTCAACGAGGCGAGACGCCACCACCTGGTCGGGGCCTTGCGGGAGCGCGGGATCCCGATGGCCGAGAGCCACACCAACTTCATCTTCTTCGAGCTCGGTGACGCCGCCGACGGGATCATCGAGGCGATGACGATGCGCGGGGTCCTCATCAGGGGCATGTCCGAGGGATGGGTCAGGGTCACCATTGGCGACGACGATGAGAATCGGAGATTCCTCCAGGCTCTCGACCAAGCCGTGTCCGAGCGCTGAGGATTTTGAATATCGGGGCGTCCGGGCTTCCATCCACGTGTAGGGGCACGTCGTCTTCCGATTCGACGGCCACCCTCGACCATCGAGACTCCCGCCGAATAACCAGGATCCGCCCATGAAGTCATTCGTCAACGCCATAGCTGCCATTGTCCGTAAGGCGCCATGGATCGTGATAATCGC
>JBAPYG010000158.1:0-2645 GCA_049284615.1 Acidimicrobiia bacterium | reverse complement strand
TGGCTGATCTGGTCTTCATCACCGGCGCCTCACGCGGCTTGGGGCTCGCCCTGGCGCAGGGCGTTCCCTTTCCGGCTCTGGTCATCGATATCAGCCGATCGGGCCCGGCCCATGACACTATCGATCACATCACGGCCGATCTGGGCCAGCCAGAGGCTTGGGTCGAGGTCGGCGAGCGCATCTCGGGGCTGGTCGAGTCCCACTCCCCGACTCGGTGTGTCTTCATCCACGCCGCCGGTGTGCTCACCCCTATCGGTTTCGCCGGCGAGGTCGAAACGGGCGCCTACACCGACAACGTCCTGTTGAACAGTGCCGCCGGCCAGGTTCTCGGTCACCACTTCCTGAGAGCCGTCCATGGACGGGACGGCCGGTTCGACCTGGTCATGATCAGCTCCGGAGCGGCGACCAGTGTCTATGCCGGATGGTCGTCTTACGGAGCCGGCAAGGCAGCCCTGGACCAGTGGGTGCGCAACGTCGGGGCGGAGCAGTCGATCCGCGGTGCCGTTCGGGTTTCGGCGATCGCCCCCGGGGTCGTCGCCACCGACATGCAACGTGAGATTCGCGAGACGGCGCGCCACGACTTCCCCGATGTCGATCGGTTTCACGACCTGGAGCACGACGGTGACCTGGCCGATCCGAGGGTGGCCGCCTCCCGGATCTGGGAGGCCATCGAATCGGGCATGGCGAGCGGTTCAGTCCTCGACATCCGTGACGCGGGCTAGGTCTGTTCCTCCACCCACCGACCGTCTTCGTCCTGGACCCAGCGGCTTCCGCCGACGAGGAAGTCGACCTTGATCCAGTCCTTGGCCTCCTTCTTGATGGTCTTGGTGAGCGCCTTGGCATGCTCCTTGAGCTCTTTGACCTGCTCCAAGCGTTGGCGAAGGGGGATCTTTCTCCGGTCGGTCCGGGTGCGGACACTCTCGGCGAGCTCCAGATTGACCTTCCGGCTCACCTCGAAGAACGAGATCAGCGTCAGCAGGTCACCATCAGAGAGCTGGGCGAGGTAGGGAGCGGTGGCATGTGCCATCTGCCCGTAGATCTGCATGGCCACCTGCTCGGCTTCGCCAGTGAGTCGTATCACCACCTTGCGCCGGTCACCCGGATCGCCGTTCCGGGACACCAGACCCCCCGCCTCGAGACGATCGATCATCGCCGTGACCGCTCCCGTGGTGAGACCCAACTCGGTGGCGAGCTGACCCGCGGTGAGCTCACCGAGCCGGTCGATCACGTCGAGGCAACGCCCATCCGTGCGGTTGATGCCGACGAAATCACAGAACGCCTCGTCCATCATGTCGGAGGCCGTCTGCGAGGCCCGCATTGCGCTCACCATCTGATCGATGGCGGCCATGCGTTGCTCCCTTGACAATCTGATATCTTGATTCATAAGATACTCAACGTTCTAAGCATATCAGAAAGGACGCCGAATGGACGGGAAGATGATCGAGTCGAAGGGTCTGCGGCGCGTCTACAAGACGAGGGCCGGTGAGGTCGAGGCAGTCCGCGGTGTGGACTTCGTCGTCGACGCCGGCGAGATCGTCGGCTTCCTGGGCCCCAACGGTGCAGGGAAGACGACCACCCTCCAGATGCTGACGACACTGCTCCAACCCACCGACGGCACGGCGACCGTTGCCGGGCGAGACCTGGCCACCGACCCGGTCGGTGTGCGCCGTCGCATCGGGTACGTGGCGCAGAGCGGCTCGACAGACCCCGAGGCGCGGGCGGGTGAAGAGATCGTCGACCACGCTCGCATGTACGGGATCGACAAGCACCTGGCCAAGACGAGCGGGGAGGATCTGTTCGCCCAACTCGACCTCGACGGTCTCTGGGACCGGCAGTGCAAGACGCTGTCAGGTGGCCAGCGACGCCGGCTGGACATCGCCATGGGCCTCGTTCACCAGCCCAGCCTCGTGTTCCTGGACGAGCCTTCGACGGGGCTCGACCCACAATCGAGGGCAAACCTCTGGGGGCACATCGCCAGGCTCCGTGACGACCTCGACACCACGGTCTTCCTGACCACCCACTACATGGACGAGGCCGACCTCCTCTGTGATCGCATCCTGGTGATCGACGCCGGGGAGATCGTGGCGCGTGGCACACCTGAGGAACTCAAGCGCAGCGTCAAGGGTGACGCCGTCACGCTCGGGTTCGCCGGAGAGGAGAACGGGAGCACCGTTGCCACGATCGCGTCCCACGTCCCGGGCGCTACCGAGCCGGTCGTCGAGGGGACCGAGGTCCGCTTTCGGGTGCCCGACGGTGCCGGCGCGCTCCCCGGCTTTCTCCGCGAGATGGTCGCCAAGGACATCGAGCTCACCGCGGTCGAAGTGCATCGCCCGACATTGGACGACGTCTTCCTGACTCTGACCGGCAGATCACTGCGTGAGGACAACATGGAAACCGGATCGGCCGAGCAGGCCGCCTGAGAGGATCGACATGAAATTCATAAACGAGACCTGGCTCGTGTTCACCCGGGCCCTTCGGCTGTCCCTGCGAAATCCCGTGTGGGTGATCATCGGCATCTTTCAGCCGATCCTCTATCTGACGCTGTTCGGCCCGCTGTTGGAGCCGGTGGCGAGCACATCCGGCTTCCCGGCGGACGACGCCTGGAAGTTCTTCGTGCCCGGGCTCCTGGTGCTCCTGGGTCTGTT
>JBAPYG010000157.1:0-3255 GCA_049284615.1 Acidimicrobiia bacterium | reverse complement strand
GGTCTTCGGCGTGGCCTTGGTGTCTTTTGTCTCCTTCGAGCCGGCGGTGGTGGTCGTGGCCGGTGGGGCGGTACTCCCCTTCTTCATGAAGACCACGGTCACGTAGAGGATCCCGTCGTCGGAGGTGTCGGTGCCGATTCCCACGTAGTTGTAGTCGCCGAGGATGTTTGCCCGGTGACCGGGGGAGTCCATGAAGGCCTTGTGGAGACTGGTCACCGTGCCCCCCCGCCCCACGTTCTCGCCGAGCTTTGACCAGCCGCTACCCGCCGCACTCTTGAGCTCGCCGCTCGAGGAGTGGTAGATGTCGCCGGCGGCGATCATGTCGGCGGTGTGTTTGCGAGCGTGTGACTGGAGCCCGCCATCCATCTTGAGGGGACCGAGACCGTTCGAGCTGCGGGTGGAGTTGATCGCCGACAGGAATCCTTGCTCCGAGCCGGAGTCGGCGCCCGCGGACGCGGAGAAGCCGATGGTGGCAAGTGCAACCACCAGGATCATCGACAGCCATTTGCTCTTCCCCAGCATTCGGGGGGTATCGGCGCCGTCGGGGAGGCGCTTTAGGTGTCGATCGACCTATAAGGGGGGATCAGACCCCGAACATCAGCTCACGGAGGCTGATGACGGAGCCCTCATATGTCTCGGGGTCGATCCTGATCGAGCCGAGCCGGAGCCCGGTCATGCCCTCTCCGACGTTGGTCATCACCCGCAGGGTCTCCTCCTCGACCTGGAGGATCCCCAGACCCAGACAGCCACCGGCCGAGTCCTGGACTCCCACCAGGACGTTGTCGAGACGGCCCAGGTTGAGCCCAACAGGGAGGGTGGGGGCGAACACCGTCGGTCGGACCTTCCATCTCTCCATCGGGGGCCTCAGGGCCTTGGAGAAGGCCTCGACGCGTTTGTGGGCCCGCTCGTCGGGCCCTAACGGCGTGAGGCCGGGATCGGTGGGAGCGGTGATGACATCGAGGTCGAGGAACCTACGGAGCATGCCCACGACCGGCTCCATCTCCTCCCCACGTTGCAGGGCGATGACCCGGTCGGGGCGGCACAGCTCCGCCTTGTGATATTTCAATGTCTCCCCGGACACGCCCGATGCCACGGCCGTGGTGTCGACGATGATCACGTCGCCGCGACGACGGGCCAGCTCGACGATCACTGCAGTCGCCACGACCTGTTGCAGGACGAGACGGGCAGAGGTGATGGCACCCACGAAGTGAAGGGCGTCGGGCTCGGCGAGGGTCTCGAGGTCGTCTTCGCGGTGAAAGACCTTCATCCCCACACACGCCGGCGGGCCCACCGTCGATATCCCTACGTCGGCGTCGACCAACACCGGAGTGTGCCCCGCAGCGAGGGCATGACGTACCGCCTCGACGGCGAGCGTGGTCTTGCCGGTGTCGAGCCCACCGATCAGCATCGTCACGCCGGGGGAGGCTGCCGACCTGGCGAGCGCTTCGTGTTGGGGATCGGCCATCCGCGCAATATAGGTGCCCGGGAGATTTCGGTCTCGGAGACGACCCTCGTCTAGCGTCGGAGTCCCATGTCGCTACCGATCAGCTTCCTCTCCGACTTCGGGGATCAGGACGAGTTCGTCGGGGTGGTTCACGGGGTCATCGCCAAGCTGGCCCCACAGTCACCCGTCATCGACATAGGCCATCGTTTCCCGCGGGGCAACGTCAAGACCGCCGCCTTGGCCTTGACCCGCGCCGTGCAGTATCTCCCGGAGGGTGTGTGTCTCGCGGTCGTGGACCCGGGTGTCGGGACCAAGCGACGCGCCCTCGCCGCCGAGACCCCGTGGGGCATCTTCGTCGGGCCCGACAACGGGCTCCTCTCACCTGCAGTCGCCATGGTTGGCGGGGCCGAGAGGGTGATCTCGATCGAAAACCCGGAGGCCATGATCCCTTCACCGGGGGAGACGTTCCACGGTCGTGACGTGTTCGGCCCGGCGGCGGCGCTGCTCGCCGCCGGAGACGCCGTCCTCGAGGACCTCGGGCCGGAGGTCGTCGACGATGACATCGTCCCGCTCCTCCTGCCACTCACCGAGACGGACGGGACATGGGTGTCGGGTGAGGCATGGTGGGTCGACCACTTCGGCAACGTCCAGACGAACATCGCCCCCGACGACCTCGCTTCGATCAGTTTGGGCCCGGGAGATCTGGTAACGGTCAGGATCGGCTCGGCGCAGCACAACCTGCCCTGGGTCACCTCTTACGGTGAGGTCGATCCCGGTGATGGCCTGGTCCACGTCGACTCGGTGGGGCTCATGGCCCTCGCCGTGCGTGAGGGGCGTGCCGACGAGGCCCTGAAGGCAGCCGAAGGCGTGTCGGTCAGCCTTGCGGCGAGTAGATCAGCCACAACTGGATGACCCCCGCTATGGCGATGATCGCCAACAAGATCAGTATCACAATCGCCGTGGCGGGTCGCACCCCCCGATCGTATGCCCGGCCCCGGTCTTTGACCCATTCTGTGAAGGTTGTCTACCACCCCCTGCCAGAAAACCTTCACAGAACGGTGGATCTGAAAATGCCGAGGCCCCCGAATGGTGGCGGGGGCCTCGGCTACATGAAGGACGGTTCTCCACCGTGGGGCGGGCTGGGAGGCTATCCGTTCACACCTTGGGAACGTGCCCTAGGTGCGAGGGGAGAAACCAGTCCTTCCTGCATGCACAGCCCGTATCGACCACAGAGAGTGAAACCTTGAGGATTTTGTCAGTTGTTTTTTTGACCCGTTCGGGATGTCATCTCTGTGACGACGCCAGGGATGTGCTCGATGAGATAACCGAGGACATCGGTCTCCAGGTGAAGGAGGTCGACATCGACGGCGACGACGAGCTGGTGAAGCTGTGGGGTCTCCGCGTCCCCGTGGTCCTGGCCAGCCACGATCGCGTGATCGCCGAGGGGATCATCGACGACAAACGGGCATTGAAAGACCAGATTCAGAAGATGCTGAATATCTAGCCCGTGTGGGCCGCGGAGGCTTCGGCGTCCCCGCCCACGGTGGACCCGGTGGTCCCGTCTCCCGGGACGGTGGACCCGGTGGTCCCGTCGCCACCATCCGCCTCGGCGAGACCACAGTCGACGAGAACCTCGTCCGGGTTGCCGCCACCGAACCGAACCCGCTCGAAAGACGCCACCGCGGCGATCTGCTCGTCAGTGAGCGTGCCGGCGAAGGCGGGCATTCCACCGGCCGTCGGCTTGTTGGTGTCCCCGTGACCGTCGGGGAAGCCGGCCGAGCCCAGTGTCACCCACTCGATGTGGTCGGGAC
>JBAPYG010000156.1:0-6983 GCA_049284615.1 Acidimicrobiia bacterium | reverse complement strand
TCCCCCTTCTGGTCTTGCCGACGGGTCTCGGTGCCTGGATGACGACCTGGCGTCAGGCTCGAGTCGCAGACCCATCGACCCGCTGAGCAGTGCCATGAGACTGGAAGTGGTCGTCGACGTAGCCGAGGCTCACCCGGCCACAACTCTGACAAACGAGCCGACGCATCCCGGCGGTCTCGGTGCGTATCTGGGTCTCATGGGTGCAATCCGCGGTCCGACGCTTGGACCGAAAGCTGATGGTCATGAGTATTCAATCGACCGCGAGGGGTGGTGTTCTTGGGGGTCATTGCCAACTCACCCGGCGTGACTAGTCACCATTCGCCGCGACCGGATCTGTCGCCGACCCGGCTTATGGTCGGGCTGTGACCGCTCCAGGACCAATCCCTTTCGGGCGCTCCGTGGTGGTCGGGCCCGACGGGTCCCCGCCGGCACCGTGGTCCGGTGCACCACTGTTCGCAATCGATGACGCCCTTCTCGGCGACGTCGATCGTCTGGGTCGGCTCGTTGCAGAGCTACAGCGACGCTATGTCCGCCGTGAGCCCGCTGTTTTCCAACTGGCCGTGGATGCCGCCGCGTTGACGGCCCCCGAGTCGGATGACCGTTCACCTTTCGAGCTCGGAGCCGGATTCTCCTTCCTGAGAGAGCGACTCGCCCGCGTCGTATGGCACAACTCGTACGACGCCCGAGACGACTCCCTCGTCTGGTGGTGGGCGCACAAGGCTGCGGCGCGCTTCGGTGTCGAGGTGGGCGGGCCGGCCGACGTCGTCGCCGCAGACGGTGAGAAAGTCTGGGTCGATGGCGGCCCCCGCCAGGCTTTCGAGCTCGACGACCCGGTAATCCACTACGAGACGGTCGACATCGGCCGCTGGTCATTGGTTCCGTCATCGACATCCCCACCCGCCGATCTCGCCCCGGATCAGCTCGAAGCGGTGTCCCATGCGGTAGGCCCGGCCCGGATCATCGCACCCGCCGGTTCGGGCAAGACCCGGGTGTTGACCGAGCGTCTGCGCCATGTCGTCGAGGACCGGGGGCTCGAGCGAGAGACGGTGTTGGCTCTCGCCTACAACAAGCGAGCAGCCGACGAGATGGCCTCGCGCCTCCCCGGCGGCCTCGCTGGCTGCATCCGAACCATCCACTCGCTGGGGTGGGAGATACTCCGCATGGCACGTCCCGGCATCTCGTTGATCGACGAGAGAGAGCAGCGACGTCGTCTCGAGGCCATGGTGCCGGCCCCGCGACGTGCCAACACCGACGTGATCGGGCCATATCTGGAAGCTCTCGACGAAGTGCGCATCGGACTCCAAACTCCCGACGAAGTGGAAGGGGGCCGCGACGACGTCCCCGGGCTCGGTGAGGTCTTCGCTCGATACAGGGAGGGGCTCGAGCGACGCAACGAGGCCGACCATGCCGAGCAGATCTACGGTGCGATCGAAGCCCTCTCTCGCGACCCCGGATTCCGGTTGCGTTGGCAGAGTCGTTGCCGTCATTTGCTCGTCGACGAGTTCCAGGATCTGACCCCGGCCTTCGTGTTGCTGATCCGGTTGCTCGCCGCACCCGGGCTCGATGTGTTCGGTGTGGGTGACGACGACCAGGTGATCTATGGCTATGCCGGGGCCGATCCAGGGTTCCTCATCGAGTTCGAAGAGCTGTTCCCCGGTGCGGGGGCCCACGCCCTCGAAGTCAATTACCGCTGTCCGGTCGACGTGGTGGAGTCGGCCTCGACTCTCCTCGGCTACAACCTGCGTCGGGTGGAGAAGACCATTCACGCCTCATCGACCGAATCGGGCCTGACCGTGACGACGGCGCCCGGGGACGATCTGGCCGTAGTGACCGCCGATCGAGTGGCCGGTTTGCTCGATGCCGGGGTGTCGCCAACCCAGGTGGCAGTTCTGACCCGGGTCAACTCGAGCCTCCTACCTCTTCACGCCGTGCTGTCCGAGCGGGGTGTCCCGTTCGACTCTCCGCTGACGGTGGCCAGTCTCGATCGCACGGTGGTGCGAGGCGCCCTGGCCTGGGTGAGGCTGGCCCTCGACCCGTTGGCCATGAGACGCAACGACCTCTTCGAGGCCGTGCGACGACCCCAGCGCGGCATCACGCGGTTGTTCGGGGAGATGGTCGGTCGTCGCCGCGGCCCTTTCAGCCTCAGCGATCTGATCGAGATGGGCGCAGGCCTCGAGGGGCGCCGTGGCGATCGCTGGGACCAGTTCTGTGAGGACCTGTTGCTGGCGTCGAGGTCGACCGGAACCACTCCCGAGCTGTTGGCTGTCCTTTCCGATGAAGTGGGTCTGGAGAAGGCCGCCGCCGCTCTCGACGCCGGTCGCACCCGGGCCGACCGCGCGGCACAGGGAGATGATCTCACCGCCCTGAGGCGGGTCGCAGCGGTCGGTCCGGGCCCGGCCGAGTTCGAGGCTTGGCTGCGTCGGCGGCTGGCGCCATCGACCGACCCCGAAGGTGTGACTCTGTCGACCGTGCACCGGGTGAAGGGCCTGGAATGGGATCACGTCTTCGTCTTCGGCGCCGACCGGGGCGCCATGCCCCACGTTCTCTCTGGTGATGTCGAGGAGGAAAGACGTGTGTTCCATGTGGCGATGACCCGTGGGCGAAGGACGGTGACGATCGTCGCCGACGAGGATCGGCCCTCGAGATTCCTCACCGAGATCGACGGCTCGGCGCCCAAGCCGTCGCCGAGACCGGCGCCCGCTGATGAGGAATCCGGGCCCGGCCTCACAGGTATCGGTGTGGTCGTGGGTGAACGAGTCACCGTGACCGGGGGGTTCATGGCGACGGTGGTGGAGATCCTGACCACGGGTGTTCTCGTCGAAGTGACCGATTCGGGCGCGACCATGGCAATCCCGTGGGGTGAGCGCGTTGTGAAGTCCGGTCGCGCCGATCGACTCGTCCCGGGAAGCGGGACGGCGGTAGGTGGCGACCTCCTGCAGAGGCTCAAGGCGTGGCGGCTCGATCAGGCCCGCAGCCAGGGTGTACCCGCGTACGTGGTGTTCAGCGACAAGACACTCGAGGCCCTGGCGGCGCTCCGACCCACCACTCAGGGGGCATTGCTGGGCGTCCCCGGGATCGGGCCGGCCAAACTCGAGGCCTATGGAGACGATCTGCTCGATCTCCTCGGCTAGCCAGGGGTGAGTTGGCGCAGTTGCTCCTGCTCCTCGGCGAAGACGTCGTACAGGAAGTCGACTGTCACGGTCCCACAGCGCTGGCAGAACGTGCGGCGGAGCCCCGCGGTCTCGGTGCTCTGCTTCTTCCTGTGCCGGCACTCGATCTTCTCGTGTCGGCCACGCCTGGCTCTCATTTCTGGGATCCTCCCTGTCGATTCAGCCATTACATCGGAAGGATCGCCATGGTCTTGTGTGGGTCAAATGGCCCAAGATCCTCAGGCCGATTCGATGGCCTTCTCCAACTGGTGGACCAGTTGGTCCTTCTTGACCAGACCGCTGTGGCGGTAGGTCTGATGGAGCCCATCGGCTCCCGGCCGGACGAGCACGAACGTCGGTGTCGAGCGCACCTTGAATTTCTCGAAGAGCGCGGGCACATGGGCGAGGTTGGCCTTGAGGACCACCGCCTCGTCGGTGAACTCGTCGGCGAGCTCGTCGACGATCCCGTCCATGGTTCGGCAGGGCTGGCAGTCGTCCTTCATGAAGTCGACGAACACCGGGCGCCCGGTCGCGAGCGCCTCATCGAACTCGGCGACGGCCCCGATTCGACGTGCCTTGACCCGCTTGCTGAACAGACCCATCCTTCGATTCTGCTCGCGCCACGGAGTTACGCACAGTCGCTTGCCGACGAGTCCGCTTAGGCTTTTGATCGAATGACCGTTGCGACCGATGTCTACGACCGCCAGCTCCGCGATCTCAGGATCTCGGTGACCGACCGCTGCAACTTCAGGTGCACCTACTGCATGCCAAAGGATGTGTTCGGCCCGGGCTACGAGTTCCTGCCACGCGACCAGCTCCTGACCTTCGAGGAGATAGTTTCTGTAGTCCATCATTTCGTGGCTCGTGGGGTGAGGAAGGTTCGGATCACCGGTGGTGAGCCCCTGCTGCGGAAGGGAATCGAAGAGCTCGTCGCCATGATCTCCGATGTGGGTGGGGTCGACGACCTGACACTGACCACCAACGCATCGCTGCTCGCACGGAAGACCGACGACCTCGTCGAGGCCGGGCTCGACCGTGTGACCGTGAGTCTCGACGCCATGGACGACGTCACCTTCCAGAAGATGAATGACGTCGGGTTCCCCGTGTCCACAGTCCTCGACGCCATCGAGGTCGCCGCCGGGGCCGGGTTGGGCCCGGTCAAGGTCAACGCCGTCATCAAGAAGGGCGTCAACGAGCACTCGGTCCTCGATATGGCGAGGCACTTCAGGGGGACGGGCCACATCGTTCGGTTCATCGAGTTCATGGATGTCGGCAACACGAACGGCTGGCGACTCGACGACGTGATGCCCGCCGAGCGCATGATCGAGGCGATAGACGCCGAGTTCCCTCTCGAGCCGGTGCCTCCGAACTACCCCGGCGAGGTGGCGAACCGGTTCCGCTACCGCGATGGCGCTGGCGAGGTCGGCGTCATAGCCTCGGTCACTCAGCCGTTCTGTGGCTCGTGCACCCGTGCACGGGTATCGGCCGAGGGCTCGCTGTACACCTGCCTGTTCGCATCGACCGGCACCAGCCTCCGCGACGTGATCCGGGCAGGTGGCGATCTCGGCGCCGTCATCGACGAGGTGTGGGCCAAACGCGACGATCGATACTCCGAGATCCGCTCGTCGAACACCGCCCGCATGGCGGTCCCCGTCGAGATGTCGTACATCGGCGGCTGAGCATCAGGTCTTCCCGTCTCCGATGAAGATCGCACTGGCCGTCGCCATCATCGTTTGGACACTTGCCGCCTGGGGTGGGCGCATCGGACTGCTGACCAGCGATGAGGGACTGGGAGCCTGGGCCCGCATCGGGGGATCGCTGGCCATCGGCCTCTTCGCCGCAGCCACGCTCCTCATCCCTCAGCTCGAGCCTGCCCGGAAGCCCGTTCTACTCGTCTTCGCCCTCTTCAGTGTCGTGCTTTGGGCCCGCAGTCTGATCGTGAACTGGCTCGGCTCAGGATCGCTCCCCTTCAAGCTGGTCCACACGGTCCTCGCCCTCGGCTTCTTCGCCCTCGCCATCTGGGCCGGGGTCGTGGCGTTGTCGACGACCGGAGGCGACACGGTATCCGGACCAGATGAAGCTCACGGCCAGCAGCAGGGAGAGGGCGAAACCTCCGGCCTCACCTAGTGCCAGCCCGGTGCCTCCCCATGCGGCGGCGACGGTGCCGGCGACGATCAGCAGACTGCCCCAGACGATGCGGCGATCTCTCTTCCAGAAGCGGAATCCACTGACGATGGCGAGGACGACGAGGATGGTGGCTCCGGTCGCTCCGCCGATGATGGCGAACAGACGGGGCCCGAACCCGGTGGCGAACATGTCGTGGGGGATTCCCCCGCCCGGCAAGGGTTGTTCGAACGGGACCGTCAGTGTCAGAGTCGTGGCTATGGCGGCGATGGCGCCGATCGCGATCGTCATGAAATGCCCGGAGCGCCTACCCACCACGAGGAACATCGAGCCGAGGGCGAGGAAGGGGATGTTGAGCACCGCTCCGAAGAGGAAGAACGTGCGATACACCGGCCCGGTCCAACCGACGGTGATCCCCACGAACAGAGACCAGGTGGCGATGCCGAAGAGGGTCATCCCGGTGGCGTATGCGGCGATGTGGGGTCGGGGCCGGCGGCGATAGTCACGCCAAAGGTCGATGGCGAAGATGCCGGCGGCCACACCCGCCACCCCTGCTATCAGCGACTCCATGGGATCACGAGGTTAGGAGCGAACCGGGAACACACGGGCATGGAGGGCACGCACGCGGACGCTGTCCCCCGGTGCGTAGTGGGGTCTAGGGCCGATGCGGGAGCGCACCCTCGCTCCCCCGGGGAGGGCCACCGTGACCAGTTGGTCGTGACCGAAGAACTCGGTGTGGGCGACGACCGCGTTGGGTGACTCCCCAATGGACAACTGCACGTCCTCGGGGCGGACGACTACCACCACCGGCCCTCGCAGGTCGGTCTTGAATCGGCCGATGATCGTGTCGGCATAGCCGCGGTGGCCAGTCGTCTGCAACGAGTCGGCGTCACCGAGGAACGCCGCCACCCAGGGATCGGCAGGCGTCGTATAGAGACGATCCGGTGAGTCGAACTGCACCACCCGACCCTGGTACATCACGGCCACCAAGTCGGAGGTGGCCAAAGCCTCTTCCTGGTCGTGGGTCACGAGCACCGCGGTGGTCCGGGCCTCGGTGAGGATGGTCTTCAGCTCCCGGCGCACACGATCACGCAGGTTTGCGTCGAGATTGGAGAACGGCTCGTCGAGGAGGATTACGTCTGGTGAGGGGGCCATGGCCCGGGCGAGGGCCACTCGCTGTTGTTGTCCCCCGGACAGCTCGTTGGGCATGCGGCTGCCGAGCCCGGAGAGCCCGACCAACTCGAGGACCTGGTCGACACGGCTCGCATCGGCTTCCCGTGACAGGCCATAGGCCACGTTGCGCAGGACGTTCATGTGGGGGAAGAGGGCGTAGTCCTGGAAGACCATTCCCACCCGCCGCTTCTCCGGTGGCACGAAAGTGTCTGGCCCGAGAACGCGACGACCTCTGATCTCGACGACCCCTTCCGCCGGCTCGAACCCGGCGATCACCCGCAGGGCGGTGGTCTTTCCGCAACCGGAGGGGCCGAGAAGGGTGAGCAGGCTGCCCTCCCAGACGTCGAGGTTGAAGTCATTGAGCGCGATGACGTCGCCGTAGGCCTTGTTCAGCCCGCGGGCGCGGATGGTGAGTCGATCAGGAGCTGAGGTCACGGCGTGTCAACACCAAGAGTGGCACGATCGAGACCGCAAGGAGAGCCAGGCTGGCAGCGCTGGCCCTGGTGTAGAACCCCTCGCCGGTCGCGCTCCAGATCC
>JBAPYG010000155.1:0-2095 GCA_049284615.1 Acidimicrobiia bacterium | reverse complement strand
CGCAGAGATCGTGATCCTCGCAGTCGGGACCCCGAGCGATGAGAATGGCATCGATCTCACCCACCTCGAACAGGCCACCAGGTCTGTCGCCGAGGCCCTCGCCGGGCGAACCGACTTCCCGGTGGTCGTGGTCAAGTCGACCGTGGTACCGGGCACGACATCGTCCCGGGTCGCCCCGATTCTCGAAGAGGCGGGCAATCTGCAGATTGGCGTGTCGGTCGGTCTGGGCGTCAATCCCGAGTTCCTCACCGAGGGCTCGGCGGTGCACGACTTCACCGTCCCGGATCGGATCGTGATCGGTGCCGACGACGAGCGAACCGCGGCGGTCATGGGTGAGCTCTACGCCGCCTACGGCGCGCCCAAGATCGTGTGCGGGACGGCCACCGCGGAGATGATCAAGTACGCCTCCAACACCCTCCTCTCGACATTGATCTCGTTCTCCAACGAGATCGCCCTGCTGTCGGCGCGCATCGAAGGCGTCGACGTGGCAGATGTGATGGCAGGTGTCCATGCCTCGCGTTATCTGTCAGTCGACGGAGAGAGGGCCGAGATCGCCTCCTTCGTCTTCCCGGGAGCCGGATACGGCGGGAGTTGCCTGCCCAAGGACACCGTGGCCCTTGCCGCCCATGGACGGGCAAATGGCGTCCAGATGGAGCTGCTCGAGCAGGTGGAGAAGATCAACAGGAATCAGCCTCATGAGCTCATGCGCATCGTCAATGCCGAGCTGGGTGATCTCCACGGCCGCACCGTTGGGGTCCTTGGCCTGGCTTTCAAACCGGGCACAGACGATGTGAGGGAGTCGCCGTCTTTCCCGGTCATCGAGCTGCTTCTCGAGGCGGGAGCCCAAGTCATCGCACACGACCCGATTGCCATCCCCAACGCGCGGCGTTGGCTGGGAGAACGGGCCGGACTGGTCTTCGAGCCCGAGTTGACACGAGTGGTCGAGGAGTGCGAAGCGCTGGTGTTGGTGACCTCGTGGGAGGACTACCGGCAATTGCCCGAGCTGATCAACGCGAGAGCCGAGCCGCCGGTGTTGGTCGACGGCCGTCGATACCTGCCGCGGTCCTCGGTCCCTCGATACGCCGGCGTCGGTCTCTAGGCCCTACGGCCTGGCGGCCGGTCAGAGACCGAAGTGCTCTGCCTGCCTCGCCCGCAAGCGATCCACAATCCGGCCCTCGGGAAGTTCGACGTCGTCGACCGTGATCACCTGGTCGGCGAGCACGTCGCGTCGCATGACGGCACCGTCCGTCAGCCCCATCGCGAGGGCGTTGTCTCGCCGGGCCGCGCCGACGTTGTCGACCATCCCGTAGCAGGTGAAGCCGCCGATCCCATCGAGCGTCTCGCCGGCGGCGAGATCGCGCTTGGCGTAGGTGACGACCTCGACGCGGGGTGCGCCCACCGGGGCCGTGGCTGCATCACCGAACAGAACGGCGCGGGCAACGGTGAGTGGCGCCTCGAGATGGGTGAGGTGAAATGGGCGGTAGAAGACGTGGAAGGGCCCCTCACCCATCTTGAAGTAGTCCATGTAGGCACGACGCCCCTTGTCGTCGTCGAAGCCGATGACGAACGCCCCGGAGCCAGGTTCGGCCCCGAGGACGAAGTCGACGATCGGGTTCGCCAGCAACTCGTCGAGATCGTAGAGCTCCAAAGAGTCCTTGACATGAGCGCAGTCGAATCCGTTCATCCCCCGCTTGGCCACCGAGAAGCCGGTCGAGTTGGCGAGCACACTCGCCTCCATCGACAACTTCGTGCCATCGGCGAATGAGGTGATCATCTTGGGGCGCTGGCCGTGCGCCTCGGCAAAGCCCCGCTGCGTGTCCGGGTTGCGGTGCCGGTCGTAGAAGCCTTTCACGTTCCCGGCGAGCACCGGTGTGTGGCCGATCGACCTGACGAATCGAACGAGATTCATCGCCACGCCCGGCTCGTCACCATCCGCGTTGGTGATGACGACCCCTGCGTCGTCGGCCATGACCTTCAAGATCGGCCCCACGGTGGCGTCGAGCTCGGCGTTGACCAGCACGACGTGTTTGCCCGCCGAGATGGCCGCTTCCGCAGTCTTCGCTCCGTACTCGACCTCACCCGTTGCCTCCAATAC
>JBAPYG010000154.1:0-6056 GCA_049284615.1 Acidimicrobiia bacterium | reverse complement strand
GTGGAGATGCTCGAGTCGGGTGAAGTGCCGATCTTCGAGCAGGGTCTCCCGGACCTCCTGGCTCGCGCTCGGGAGCGGGAGACGATCAGCTTCCACACCTCGAACCTCGACGCCATCGTCGATTCCGAGCTCGTCTTCCTCTGTCTCCCCACGCCTGAAGGCGAGGATGGGCGGGCCGACCTCAGCTTCATCTACTCGGTGATAGATGAGCTGGCCAACGAGGTCCCTGATGGGACCATCTTCGTCGTCAAGTCCACGGTGCCGCCCGGCACCGTCACCGGTCTCCGCAAGCGGCTCGCCGACAGGGGCAGCGGCGCCCGCGTGGTCTCGCATCCGGAGTTCCTCAGGGAAGGCAAGGCGGTCGACGACTTCATGGACCCGGACAGGATCGTGGTCGGCGCCCACGAGCGAAGCGATGCCGAATTGGTCGCCTCGCTCTACAGGAGCATCGACACCGAGATGATCCTCACCGACCCGACGTCGGCCGAGATGATCAAATACGCCTCCAACTCATACCTCGCCGCTCGTCTCACCTTCGTGAACACTCTCGCCAACGTCTGCGAGGCCGTGGGCGCCGATGTGCTCGACGTCATCCAGGGCATGGGGCTGGACCATCGCATCGGTCCGCACTTCCTCCAGCCCGGGCCTGGCTACGGTGGCTCGTGCTTCCCCAAGGACACAGCTGCACTCATCAGCGTCGCCGAAGACGCCGGCTACGAGTTCGATCTGCTCAAGGCCGTCATAGCGGCCGACCACGAACAGCGGCGACGCGTGGTGGAGAAGATCAGACAAGCGGCTGGTGGTGGGCTTCGGGGGAGACGAGTCGCCATGTGGGGAGTGGCTTTCAAAGCCGGGACCGACGATGTCCGCGAGTCCCCGGCGCTCCGCATCGCCCGGCTGCTCCTCGAGGATGGCGCCGAAGTGGTCTCCTACGACCCCGAAGCCGTGAGCGAGGAGCTCACGATGGCATCCGACCCCATTGCGGCAGTTGTGGATGCCGACGTCCTGCTCGTCGCCACCGAGTGGCCCGAGTTCGGGACAGTGGACATGACTGAGGTGGCCAAGGCAATGAAGGGCTACCGCGTCGTGGACGCTCGCAATATCCTCGATTCGGCGGCGGTGCGCGCCGCGGGGCTGGACTACTGGGGTCTGGGACGACCCGGGGCCTGACCCGGGTTCATCGGAACAGGTCCTCTTCCACCGGCCGCACCAGGTCGCTGCCACGACCATCGCCGCGCGGGCCCTCGTATCCGCGCACGAGTGCCGCGGGAATGCCCGAGGCCTTGCCCATGACCAGGTCTGCGGCCGCGGCCAGCTCATCCGCAACTGCGATCTCGGTGACATCGAGCTCGCGCCCCGACCAATCTTCCGTTCCCTTCAGATCGAGGATGGGCAGCAGGCCCGAGACCCCAATCGCGATGTCGGTGAGCCCTCGGCGCCAGGGACGACCAAAGGTGTCCGAGATGATCACGGGCATGTCGATGCCGAAGATCCGCGCCAGGCGATTACGGATCCGATGAGCCGATCGATCAGGGTCCTCCGGAAGCAGAACCATCGTCCCGTGCTCGGCGTTGGACCTGTCGACGCCGGCGTTGGCGCAGATGAAACCATGTTTGGTCTCGGCGATGATGAGGTCGCCACGCCGACGGACGATCGACTTGGACATCTCCTCGACGAGACGGCGCTTGAACTCACCCTCGTCACCGGTGATCTGGCGCACCGCGCCCTCCGCCTTCGACACGATCTTGTGGGTCACCACCAGCACATCGCCGGGCAGTGGCCCAATGGCCTCCAACGGGCCACCGAGCAAGGTGGCGAGGTCGACGCCAACTGCCACCTCACCGATTCCCTCCAGGGCAATGACATGGAGACTCACGATCGGACGAGCTCCCCGGCGAGCCTCGCTCCCGCATCGAGGTCTGTGATCAGGATGTCCGTGGCCAGGACCTCCAACCCGCCGATGTCTCCGCCTGCGTCAGAGGAGTCGACCACGAGCATTCGGATCAGCCCCTCGTAGCAACTCGCCACGGCGAGATTCCCCTCCCCACGACCCAGATCACGCATAACGCGATCGGCCGGGCCTTTGAGTGTCTTTCCCCCGATCAGAGGGCTCACCGCCACCACGTTTGGGTGCGTCTGTATGGCATCACGCACACCGGGAACGGCGAGGATCGGCCAAATCGAGAGGGGTGGGTTGGAAGGTCCGATCACCACCAGGTCTGCGCGAACAATCGACTCGATCACCCCTGGTGCCGGCTTGGCCCCGGCGGAGCCCTCGAATCTCAATTCGAGGACCTGGTCTTCATGTCTCCGCTCGACGAAGTACTCCTGGAACGTCAACCATCCCGATCTGGTGAGCACCATGGTGCGGAGACGGTCGTCTGTGACCGGCAGGACCGTGGTGCTCAGCTCGAAACTGGAGACGATCGAGCGCGTCACCTTGGTCAATGTGACCGATTCGGCGATCTCGCTGGTGCGATACATCTTGAGCGCGAGGTCGCGGTCGCCGATCCGGAAGGTGTTGTCGACACCGAAACGCGCCAACTCCTCGTTGAATGCGAAGGTGTCGTCGCGGCGGCCCCAGCCCTGGGCGCCCTCCACGCCGGCCAGGGTGTACACCACGGTGTCCAGATCGGGGCACACGACCATGCCGAGATTGTCGGAGTCGTCTCCGACATTGACGACGACGGTCAGATCGACACCCTCGAGGGTCGCCAACCCCCTTGCCATCCGGGCGCCTCCCACCCCACCCGAAAGCTCAACGATCTTCATTTTCTCCACTTTCGATATTGCTCAGTGTCGCGCACCCGTTCACAATGGCGGTTCGCATGTCCCAAACCACTCCGCAGGTCGCGGACAACGAAACGATCGAAGAGGGCCTCGACGCGCCTCGTGTGAGGATCCTCCTCACAGCCGTTGAGGGCGCCGACCTCGACGCCGCCCTGTCGGTCGTGAGGCGACAAGTCTACGAACCTGTTCCGGACGTGGTGGTCGTCGGTGGAGCCGCCGACGGCGTCGACTCGATCGCAACCCTCGAAGAGGGCATCAGCACGACCGACTCGTCCTTCGACTATCTCTGGCTTCTTCACTCCGACGCCAGACCCCGGCCGGATGCACTGGCTGCCCTCATCGCCGAAAGTGAGCGGAATGAGGCTTCGCTCGCCGGGTCCAAGCTCCTCAAGGCGGGGACCATGGACGAGCTGGAGTCGGTGGGTGGGGCCACCGACGTGTTTGGCGAGCCCTACTCGGGTCTGGACGAGGGTGAGATCGACCTCCAGCAGTACGACGTCGTGCGCGAGGTCGCATTCGTGCAATCCGCCTCGATGCTGATCAGACGGGACCTGGCCCAGGGCCTCAAGGGGCTCGACCCGCTGCTTCCCCCCGTGGCGGCCGGTCTCGACTTCTCCCAGCGAACCCGTCTCGCCGGTGGTCGCGTCATAAGCGTGCCCTCGTCGGAGGTGTATCACCAAGCACATTGTGGGCAACGGGGCCGGGGTTGGCGCGAGCAAGCCGGTCGGCTGCGGGCAATGGTCACCGCATACAGCCCGCTGACCCTCCTCTGGGTGCTCCCGTACGACTTCCTGGTGTCGGTGATCGACTCACTGGCGAGCCTTCTCCTCGGTCGGTGGCGACCGATGGTCCGACACGTCTACTCCTGGGGTTGGAACATCTACCACCTGCCCTCGACCATCAAGCAGAGACGACGTCTCCGCACGATCCGATCGGAGGGTGACGAGGAGCTCTTCCGTTTCCATGCCAAGGGCTCGGTGAGGCTGCGCTCCGTGGGTGAAGAGCTCAGCGGCCGGCTGCTGTCGATGTTCGACGACGACCAGGCCCTGGCCCGGGGCACCAGGCGTGTGTGGGGCTCTGCGGGGATATGGGGCGCGTTGGTAGCCGTGGTCATCGTGTTGTTCGCAGCGCGGGCGCTCCTCTTCGGCGGTATGCCGAACTCTGGATACTCCTTCCCATTCGAAGCACCCACGGTCGCCCTGCAACGTTGGTTCTCCGGGTGGAATGACTCGGGGCTCGGGTCGGCGTCGGCGGTTCACCCGGCCGTGGGGCTGACCGGTCTGTACTCCTTTCTCTGGTTTGGTGCCGAGGGGGCGGCCCGGACCCTCATGACCGTTGTCATCGCCACCGTGGGAATCGTTGGGATGGGTCGATTGTGCGGCCGGATCGGCCTGCGTGGCCCTGGCCGATATCTGGCCGGGATCGTGCTTCTGGCAGGCCCCGGCACGGCCATGCTCGCCCAGCGCGGCTCCTGGCTGGCGCTTTGTGCGGCCGCCATGTTGCCCTGGGCGGTGCGCGCAGCCTTCGTACACCCTCATCAGTTCGGTAAGAGTCGCTTCACCTATGTGGGTTGGGCCCTCCTCAGTGGCGTGCTCCTGGCCCCACTCTCGCCGCCACTCGCAGTCGCCCCGCTCCTGGTCGTGGCCGTGTGGCGTCTTCTCGGAGGAGACAGGGAGAGCTTCCTCCTCGCCCTGGTCGTCGCTCTGGGTGGTGTCACCGGTGTCGTCTTCCTCGTCGGAGACCCGGGCTGGTTGTTCGACTCGTCCCGTCGTCTCGGCGTCGTGGCAGACGACATTTGGCCGGCCCTCGTGCTCATGGCCGCGGTCCCGATGGTGACCGTGACCGGTCGCGCCCGGACCTTGGCGATGTCCGGCGGGATCATCGCCCTGGCATCTCTCGTCGTCGGAAGAGTGGCAACCCTCGGGCCAGGGCCGGAGCAGGCAGTGTTCGTGCTCGCGTCGTTCGGAGCGGCATTGGCCGTGGCCTCCGCCCTCGATGGCTTCTCCCGCAACATCTTCCGCCTGGTCGCCGCGACAGGTGGCATCGCGATCCTCGTCGTGTCGACGATCTCGATGGGGAACGGCCGGCTGGGACTGCCACCGGGAGATGTCAATGCCCGACTCTCATTCGCCACCACGCTCGCAGGAGAGCAGGGACCGGGGCGGATCCTCTACGCATCCCTCGACAGAGAGATCATCCCCGGTGAGGTGCGCTCGGGGCCCGGCTTTTGGTATCGGGTGCTCGACGGCCGGGGGACGACGCTCGACGAAGTCTGGTTGCCGGAAGAACAGGATGGCGACGACGAACTGGCCACCGCCCTGGTCGAGATCGCTTCGGGTGCCGAGCTGCGTCCGGGGCAGCGTTTGGCCACGTTCGCCATCGACTGGGTCGTGCTCGAGGGCCCGTCCTTCGTTCTCGACGACGTCCTCAACGCTCAGCTCGACCTGGTGCCCTTGCCTCTCGACCCGGACTCTCGGGTCTATGAGAACGATCGCGCCGTGACACTGGCGGGCACCGAGGAAACGCCTTGGATGTCGACGGGTGTCGGGTATGGCGGAGATGTGATCGAAGGGAGAGCGGGTGTGGCAGCCAACTTCGATGATGGCTGGGGCCCCGACGGTGAGCGCTCCGGTTGGTCACTCACGGTCGACGGGAGTGACGGGGCGGCAAACTGGGCTGCGCCGTCGCCGCGGATGATCATGTCGGTGGTCTCGATACTCGTCTTGCTCGGATCGATCGGCGCGATCGCGCTGGGGAGGCGACGGCCACGAGATACCTGACAGTCCTAGTGATGTTCGCCCTCGCCGGAGCGGTCTGGCTGCTGCCGGCGCCAGAGCCCGCCGTCCACGGGCCGAATCCGGGTAGCGAGGTTCCGCCGGTCTCGATCTGCCCGGTAGTGGCGGCTGCGGGACGCTCCACACAGATCTCGGTTCTCTCTTCGGTGAACGGTCAGGGTCGTGTCTCGACGTTTGCGGCAGGGGAGGAAACCGGTTCACTCGACTTCCGCACCGGAGGATCGGGCTCGGTCACACTCGATGCAGAGGAGGCCGGTGGCCTCGGGGTGTCCGGCGCACTCATCGAAATGCCGTCGGAAGCCACCGCTTCGGGTGTCCTCATCAGTGGTGACGCGGTTCGAGCCGCCGAATCTTGTGCGGACACGCCGACCGATGAGGCCTTTCTGTCGGGCGGTTCCACGGCAGGTGCCAATACATTCGAGCTCCAATTGCTCAACCCGTACGCGGGGGAGGCCTCGGTCCAGTTGACGG
>JBAPYG010000153.1:0-1691 GCA_049284615.1 Acidimicrobiia bacterium | reverse complement strand
ACGAAGAGCAGTACCGAACCGAGCACATAGGCGACGGTCGTCAGCAGGCTCATGGCGGGCGGCTGGTTGCGACGCCGAGCGCGAGCGGTCATGCCGTGAAGATCGCGGAGGATTCAGCGATGTCGCGGGGGAGGGCGAAGAAGATGATGTGGTCGCCGGCGTGGACGACTGTCGAGCCATCGGGGACGAAGGTGGTGCCATTGCGGGATATCCCACCGATGATGACCCCGACCGGCAAGTCGAGGTCGAGGAGCGACTTGTCGACGGCGTCCGATGCCTCCTCGACTTCGATCTCGATGGCCTCGGCATCGGTGTCGGAGAACGTCGCGACCTGCTCGACCTGCCCCTGCCGGACGAAACGGAGGATGGCGGAGGCTGCCATGAGCCGAGATGAGACCGCCGCGTCGATGCCGAGACCACTGAGCAGCCCGACGTATGCGACACGGTTGAACCGGGATATCGCCATGCCGGCACCGCTGGCCTTGGCCACGAGACAACCGAGCAGATTGACTTCGTCCCAGCCCGTGAGACCCATGATCACGTCCTTCGGGCCGAGATCGAGCTCGGCGAGGACGTCGGGGTCGGTGGGATCACCGCAAATGACCAGGGCGCCGGGGTGACGTCCGGCCAGGTAGGCGCAGCGCTCGTCAGACTCGTCGACGAGCACGACCGAGAGCCCTGCCTCAGCCATCACGTCGGCGGAGATCTCCGCGAGACGCGTGCCTCCCACGATGATGGCGCGGTCGATCTGCCGGCGTTTCACGCCGATGAGCCGGGTGGCGTCGTCCACGCGATCGTCTGTCGTCATCAGGAGGGCGTGATCTCCTGCCAGCACTACGGTGTCGCCGTGGGCGACGATCGTCCGGCCGTCTCGAACGAGCGCCGCGACCACCCATCCCCACTCCGCCCGACGGACTCGCAGTTGGCGCAACGGGCCCGCGGTGATCGGAGCGTTGGGGGCGACACGCCCCCCGACCATGACCAGTTTGCCGTCGGCGAAATGGATCAACTCACTCGCCCCGCCCAACCCGACGATGCCCACGAGCTCCTCGGCGGCGTTGGCCGAAGGGTCGATGATCATGTCGACGCCCAGCCGATCGGCGCCCTCTCGCAACTCCCCGTCCTCGATGCGAGCGATGGTGGTCTTGGCGCCGAGTTGGGTGCCCGTGTAGCACGCCAGGATGTTGGCGCCGTCGGAGCTGGTGACTCCGATCAGCAGGTCGGTTTCGGCCGCACCGGCCTTCTCCAACATGTGGACGCTGGCGCCGTTGCCATGCAGGACGAGGGCATCGATCGACTCCTGAAGCTCGGCCGCCCTCGTTTCGTTGTCCTCGATGACAACGACATCCTCACCACCCGACGAGAGACGCTCGGCGAGATAAGAGCCAACCGCTCCCGCACCAACGATGATTATCCGCATTCACGTCCTGTCCACTGGCACACAGGCCCGTCAGGCTAGACCCGGGTCGAGCCCTGTCGGCGTCGCTTCCGGGTCAAACTGTGCATTCCGTACAATGTTCGGGCTGACCCTGGAGACAGATGAGATTTGAAGGACCCCAAGACGTCGCCACCGCTTTGCGGGGAGTGGACTATCTGGCCGACGACCGCATCGCCCAGGTGGTGTTTCTCGCCGGGCGCCTGGACAAGCCGGTGCTCGTCGAAGGACCTGCGGGAGTGGGGAAGACCGAGCT
>JBAPYG010000152.1:0-4618 GCA_049284615.1 Acidimicrobiia bacterium | reverse complement strand
TATCGGGGATGGACGTCGCTCGCAAGGTGGTGATCCTCGCCAGGGAGATGGGGATGGAGGCCGGTGTGGACGACATGGAGATCGAGGGTCTGATCCCCCCCGGTCTGGAACAGGGCTCGGTCGAGGATTTCCTGACCGGACTGGCCGCGCACGACGACGCCATGCTGCGTCGGGTCGAGGAGGCCCGGGCGAGGGGACAGGTGCTTCGGTTCGTCGGAGTCATCGACCCGGCGACCGGGACTCATGTCGCCCTGCGCTCGTTCGACGGAGACCACCCATTTGCCCGGATCAGGCTCACCGACAACATCGTCACCTTCCAGACCGACCGCTACTCGGAGAACCCACTCGTCGTCCAGGGTCCGGGTGCCGGCCCCGACGTCACCGCAGGCGGCGTTTTCGCCGACCTTTTGCGGCTGGCCAACTATCTCGGCGCCACACTCTGAGCTCACCCGCCCCGAGCCGTTCCCGCCTGAGCCGGCCAAATCGGAGCGCACTCCCCGTCTCGAGCCGCTTCTGTGTCAGTCACGGGCGGCCAGGCCGCCCGTGACTGACACAGAACGGTGGGTTTCGGCTACGCGCGCCACTTGCCATCGAGGGATGCAGGCGGTAGCTTCGACCGGCACATGTACCAGACGTCTGCCCACGGCCAGCACCATCACCACCCGCAACGGGTCGGCTGATCGTGTGTAGCTGAGGAGCAACCAACCACACCAACGCCGACCACGAGGTCGGCGTTTTCTCTTGCATGGGCCGGCCTCCACGATGAAGGAGGCAAGAGATGCCCGAATCGACCACAGATGCCGGACTGATCCACCTCGCCATACCCAAGGGGAGGATCGAGAGGGGAGTCACGTCACTCCTCGCCGACTCCGGCATCGAGCTCCGCTCCGGACCGCGCGGCTATCGACCCGTGACCTCGGTCGACGGCTTCGAGGTCAAGCTGCTCAAGCCACAGAACATCGTGGAGATGCTCGCCGCCGGCTCCAGAGACCTGGGTTTCGCCGGCGCCGACTGGGTCGCCGAGAAGTCCGCAGAGCTCATCGAGCTCCTCGACACCGACCTCGACCCGGTGCGCGTGGTCGCCGCCGCCCCCGAGTCGCTGCTCGTGCACGGGGAGCTGCCCGGGCGGCATCTGGTGGTGGCCAGCGAGTTGGAACGTCTCGCCAGGGGGTGGATCCGTGATCGGGGCCTCGACGCCACCCTGGTCCGCTCCTACGGCGCCACCGAGGTGTTCCCTCCCGAGGACGCCGATGTCATCGTCGACATCACGGCAACAGGGGACACCCTGGCCGCCAACGGCCTGGTCGTCCTCGATGAGTTGATGACGTCCTCGACACGTCTCTATGCCAGCAGCGCAGCGATGGGCTCACCGGCGAAGAAGCCGGCCATCGACGGGCTGGTGCTCAGCCTTCGCTCGGTGCTGGAGGCCCGAACCCGGGCCATGGTCGAGCTCAATGTGTCACCCGCCGACGTGGAGCAGGTCATCGAGGTCTTGCCCTCGATGAGGGAGCCGACGATCGCCACCCTGCACGGGTCGGTTGGCCTGGCCGTCAAGGCGGCCGTCCCCCGTTCCGAGCTTCCCGGGCTGATCCCGCTGTTGAAGACGAGGGGGGCCACCGACATCGTCGTCTCGAGCCTGGAGCAGATCGTCCCATGACCGGATATCGACCCCCTAGGTTCCCCACACCGGTCGACCTCGACCTGTCGAGGAACGAGGGCCGGCCCACCATCAGCGGGCTCGACCTCACCGAGGAGGCACTGGTCTCCCTGACGTCCCGTTACCCGGACACCACAGCCCTCCGCGCCGTCGTGGCGCGCCGTCACGGTCTGCTCGAGGGTCAGGTGCTGATCACGGCCGGTGGTGACGACGCACTGCTCCGCTGCTTCCTGAGGGCCAGGGGGCCGGTGGCAGCCACGACACCCGGCTTCGAGATGATCCGGCACTACTCCGATCAGGTGGGCGCCTCTCTGATCGAGGTGAGCTGGTGGGGCGGCGACTTCCCGATCGGGGAGTTCCTCGAGGTGGACGCAGCGATGGCGGTCATCGTCTCACCGAACAACCCGACGGGGAGCGTGGTGTCGTCTTCCGACCTGCGGAATGTGGCAGACGCCTTCCCCCTGGTCGTGCTCGATGCCGCCTATTCGGAGTTCGCCGACGAGGACCTCACACCCGCCGCCCTGGAGATGGGCAACGTCGTCGTGGTCCGCACCCTCTCCAAGGCATTCGGGCTGGCCGGTCTCAGGGTGGGCTATCTGCTCGGGCCCGAGCAATTGGTGGCCGAGATCGGGGCCTTCGGGTCCCCGTACGCCGTGTCGGCGCTCTCGGCCACTCTGGCTGCCGATCTGCTGGAGACGGGGGTGGAGAGAGCTGACGACTTCGCTCGCCTCATCGCGACCGAGCGAGATCGGCTCATCGCCGTGCTCGAGGATCTCGGGGTGGGCGCGCTGGAGTCACAGGCCAACTTCGTCCTCGCATCCGGGGTAGACCCGGACTGGGTAGTGCCGGCTATGGCATCGCTGGGCATAGGGCTCCGGAGTTTCCCCGATCGCCCCGAGCTCGAGGGATGTGTGCGCATCACGCTGCCCGGCGATCCCCTCGATTTCGCCCGGCTCGTGGCCGCGCTGCGCACCGTCCTCGATCCCGAGGCATTGCTCTTCGACATGGACGGTGTGCTGGCGGACGTCCGGGGCTCGTTCCGGTCCGCGATCGTGGCCACCGCGGCCGGCTACGGCGTCGAGGTGACCACCGGTCAGATCCTGGCGGCGAAGGCCGCCGGGAATGCTTCCGACGACTGGGAGTTGACCCATGGGCTGCTGGCCGCGGCCGGTGTCGACGCCACGTTCGAAGAGGTGCGTGAGAGCTTCGAGGTCTTGTATCAGGGCTCCGAGACGACGCCGGGTCTCAAGACTGCGGAGAGGCTCATCCCCGACCGGGCCACACTGGCGGCGTGGTCGGACCGCATGCCACTCGGGATCGTGACGGCGCGCCCTCGCCGCGACGCGGAGGCGTTCCTCGAGCGATTCGGCGTGGATGACTGCTTCGCGACGGTGATCGCTCGTGAGGACGCTCCCTCCAAGCCCGACCCGGCGCCTGTCCGCCTCGCACTGGAGAGTCTCGGCGTCACCAGGGCCTGGATGAGCGGTGACACCCGGGATGACATCGATTCGGCCAGGGGAGCTGGTGTCGTGCCGATCGGGGTGCTCGTCCCCGGAGACGACCCGACGACGCTGAGCGGCGCCGCCCGCATCGTCGCCTCGGTGGCGGAGATTCAGGAGGTGCTCGATGTCACGACAGGCTGAAGTGAAGCGTGAGACCAATGAGACCCGACTCGAGGTGAGGCTCGACCTCGACGGCACCGGCCGGTCCGACATCGCGTCCGGATTGGGGTTTCTCGACCACATGCTCGATTCGCTGACGAGGCACTCGGGTGTCGATCTCCGATTGGTCGCCCGGGGCGACACCGAGGTGGACGATCATCACACCGTCGAGGACTCCGCCATCGCTTTGGGACGAGCCTTCGATCAGGCCCTGGGGGACCGGGTTGGCATCGCCCGCTTCGGCCATGCCTACGCCCCCCTCGACGAGTCGTTGAGCCGGGCGGTCGTCGACCTCTCCGGTCGGCCCTGGCCCGAGGTGAGCATCCCGTTCCGACGGGAGAAGATCGGCGACGTGGCCACCGAGAACATCATCCATTGGCTGCGCAGCTTCGCCCTCGAGGCACGTATGGCCCTCCACGTGGACCTCATCCGCGGAGACAACGACCATCACATGGCGGAGTCGGCGTTCAAGGCTGTGGCGCGGGCCCTGCGGGCGGCGCTGACCGTAGAGGGCCCGGATGTGCCGAGCACGAAGGGAGTCCTCTCTTGAGACTGGTCGTGGTGCCCACGGGGACGGCGAACATCGCCTCGCTGACCGCCGGGTTCCGGAGGCTGGGCGCAGAGCCGGCGCTGGCCGGGTCGGCCGAGGACGTGGCCACCGCAGATCACGTCGTCCTCCCCGGGGTGGGGGCCTTCGGGGCGGCGATCGACGCAGTCGATCGGGCCGGATATCGCGATGTGCTCCGGGGTCGCATCGCCGATGGCGTCTCGACGCTGGCGGTGTGTGTCGGGATGCAACTGCTGTCCGGGAAGAGCGAGGAGAGCGAAGGCGTCGCCGGGCTGGGTCTGGTGGGTGAGCCGGTCACACGCTTCCCCGAGGTCGTCCGCGCCCCCCAATTCGGCTGGAACGAGGTATCCGCCCAGCCGGGCTGTCGCTTCGTGTCGGACGGCTGGGCATATTTCGCCAACTCGTTTCGTCTCGTCTCGGTGCCCCAGGGCTGGGTAGGGGCCACCACGGATCATGGCGGCTCGTTCGTGTCGGCCATGGAGCGGGGCGACGTGCTCGCCTGTCAGTTCCACCCGGAGCTGTCCGGGCCATGGGGCAGCGAAGTCCTCGAGCGCTGGCTGGAGGGCGGCTGATGCTGGCCAATCGGGTCGTGCCCTGTCTCGACATCGACGACGGCCGCGTCGTCAAAGGCGTTCGTTTCCAGGGTTTGCGTGACGCCGGGGACCCGGTGGAGTCGGCATCGGCATATGCAGCCCAGGGCGCCGACGAGATCGTCCTGCTCGATGTGTCGGC
>JBAPYG010000151.1:0-3193 GCA_049284615.1 Acidimicrobiia bacterium | reverse complement strand
ATACATGAGTCCATGGCGACCGGGCACAGACCATGGTTCACCACCAAACGTTCGCTGGCCGACAACACAACCGACAGGGGAACGGCTCCGCAAGGTGGGATCTTCGCCAGCGCCGGTGATCTGGCCCTCTTCCTGGAGATGATGATGAATGGCGAGGACGATGTGCTGAGCGCCGAAGGCAAGGCGCAGATGATGCGCCCGGCCAGCGCAGCGTCGCCGTTCTACGGCTTTGGCTGGTATTTGGATTCCGGCAACAAGACCGTTTGGCACTCTGGGTTGGTTCCGGGCTTCGAAGCACTGGCCACACTGGTGCCGTCGGAGCGGGAGGGTGTCGTTGTGCTGGTCAACGCAAACAGCGGCCTCGGATTCGGCGAGACAGCTCAGCTGAGCAACGGCATCACCGCCACGGCGCTCGGCCTCGACTACGACGGGGAGGGCTCCCGATGGTCCCAGAGGGCCCTGTTCATCGGTCTGGTACTCCTTCCGGTCATCTACCTCCTCAGCATGATCTGGGCTTGGCGTAGCCGGGCCGAAATTCGTGCCAAGTCGGGAGGCTTCGGCCTGTTCAGTCTGTGGTTCCCCTTGCTCACCACACTTGTCGCAGCATGGGTCATTCTCTCGCTGGTGCCGAACCTGTTCGGCTCACCGCTCGACAACCTGCTCCTGTTCGCGCCCGACTTTGGTCTGGCGTTGGTCTTCACCGCTGCGTTCGGTGTGCTGTGGGCCGTGTTCAGGCTCGGAGTGGCGTATACCGGCAAGTCAGACCGGGCCCGATCGCGTGGAGGACTCGGGAACGTATCGAAAGCAACAGTTAACGAGAGGGAGACACTATGACCTCCACGACGGCCCGCCACGGTCGGATTTGGGCCGGTGCTCTCTGGCAAGAAGCAAACAACACAACAAGAGCCTCACGCAAAGACCGAGTACTGCAAACAAGAGTGGTTATGGCTGGCGCTCTGCGGTCGGCCTCGGACTGCACCTCGTCTTCGTAGGAGCCTTTTGTGCTCCTCACTCGGGCTCTCGATCCTGTCGTCAATCGACCAACTGTGAGCGCATCCACCCCAACCCCCAAGAACAGCAGGAGATGTAATGCCAAACCCAACCGAATTCCCAATCCCACCATGATTTCGGTGAACGCCGTGGAGCTCGAAGTCTTCGAAGCGGGCCAAGAGAATACGGGGAAACCCAGACCGGACCTGTGTTGGAGGAGGTGGCGTCGAGTGATTCGTGATGCCCAACCGCCCGGTTTCAGCAGTCCGACTTCATCGACCAGACGGGCGACCGGTTCGTCGAGATCTATGTGGCCTTCCGCTTCGAGGGCGACTGCCAAGGTCGCTGTGGCGATTTTGGTCATCGAGAACCAAGGCATGACCACCTGGGATGACATCGGGATGGCCGGGTCCAAGCTGGCCCAGCCCGACGATCCCTGGGCGCGTACTCCTCCGGGCCGACGACTACGGCGGTGACACCAGGGACTTTGCCGGCGGCGGCGTGGAGCCGACTTGCGGAATCGCTTGCATCCCGGTTGAACGTGGTGCCGGGGCTATGAGGCGTGTCGGTTGGGGTTGTCTCAGGCGTGGTCATGGCGACTCCAGATTGGTGGTCAAACTTCGTAGTCGAATCACACCAGTGTCACCACATATGGATGTGGCCACATCCACCGATCGGTTGATTCGAACGTCCCAGGAGGCTCGGACGGCCTGAAGTCATGAAGCAGGAGGCAGCCCTAGGTGGTGAGGACGCCTCGTTCGTATGCCCTCGACACGGCTGCGGCCCGGTCCGATACCGCGAGCTTGTCGTAGATGTGGATCAGGTGGGTCTTAACGGTCGCCTCGCTGATGTGGAGGCGTTCGGCGACCTCGGCGTTGGTGTTGCCGTTGGCCACCTCCCGCAGGACGTCGATCTCTCTTGATGTGAGGGCGTCGGGTGACGCCTTGTGCATTCTCTCGACGAGCCGTTTGGTGATCGGAGGGGCGAGAACGGTCTCGCCCGCAGCGGCTCGTCGAACAGCGTCGACGAGATCTTCGGTCGGGGAGTCCTTCAGCATGTAGCCGGCGGCTCCGGCTTCAACTGCCCTCACGATCGCCTCGTCGGTGTCGTAAGTTGTCAGAACCAGGACGGCGACCTCGGGACGTCGCTCTCTCACCGCCTTCGTCGCCTCGACCCCGTCCATCTCGGGCATCCTGAGATCCATCAACACCACATCGGGGTCCTCGGCCAATACAGCAGACAGGGCAGCTCGACCGTCGGCCACGTCGGCGACGATTTCGATGTCCGACTCGTTTTCGAGCAACGCGACCACGCCCTGTCTCACTATCGGATGGTCATCGGCCACCACCACTCTGATTCGCATGCTCACGATTCCACCGGGAGATGCACCCTGAGGATCGAGCCACGTTCCTCGCCGGGTTCGATCTTCAGGTTTCCAGAAAGTGATTCGACGCGACGGGAGAGCGTCGCTAGGCCCTGGCCGCCGGTGAGTGTTCCGCGATCGTGTATCTGCCCGTCACTGAACCCGATGCCGTCGTCGCGGACACCGAGTGTCACCTCTTGGTCGAGATAGGACAATGTGAGATCGACACGGTCGGGCTGGGCGTGTGTGCATGCGTTGCGGACGCCTTCCTGTGCCGCGCGCAGCAGGACCGTTTCCACTGATCCCGGAAGAGGAATCGGCCTGCCGACGACCTCAAGCTCGCCCCCGACATTCTCAGGCAGCGTCGCCAGTAGATGGCGCCTGAGCGCATCCGGAAGCGACGCCTTCTCCAGCTCATCGGGGCGACTCGATTCGACCAGCCGCCGAGCAGTGTTGAGGTTCTCTTGGGCGGTGGCCTCGATCGACTCCAGAGTGTCGTCAGCTTTGGTAGACGATCGTTTCCCGGTCCTTGCGAGTAGCACGATCGAAGTGAAACCCTGAGCCAGTGTGTCGTGGATCTCCCCGGCCAACCGGGTTCGCTCTTCGAGTACTCCGCGTGACCTCTCGGAGGTGGCGAGATCCTCGCGCGTGGACTCGAGTTGTCTGATCAGCTCAGCCTGTGTGGCAGTCAGTCTTCCGATCCGGTGGATGGCGTAGGCGATGGTCGAGGCGGCCACGAATACAAAGAGAGGGATCAGCACCGTCCAAACAGGTCCTCCGAGCGAGGCGATGGCCCATATTGCCGAGACGAGACCGGCGAGGGTCAGGCCCACCTTCATA
>JBAPYG010000150.1:0-6124 GCA_049284615.1 Acidimicrobiia bacterium | reverse complement strand
GAGCCCATCCAGATGATCGATGTCGGCGTCGGGGAATTCTGCGGCGACCTCTTCCATCACGTCGTCCGCATTCTCGACCACGAAGTTGATCTCGCCGGATGCCGCATAGCGCTCCACGTCGTCTCGGAGCGACGACAATGGACGATCGGATTCACTCACGATCCGAAGCAGATAGAGCATGGTGAGCATGCCCGAGTCGGCACGGAAATTGTCTTTGAAGTAGTAGTGCCCGCTGTGCTCGCCCCCAAACACGGCTCCGGTCTCCGCCATGACCTGCTTGATGTAGCTGTGGCCGACACGGGTCCGCACGGGAGTTCCACCCGCCTCCTCGATGATCTCGGGCACTGCCTTGGAGGTGATGAGGTTATGGACCACGGTGCCTCCTGGATTGTCTTGGAGGATTCGGCGGGCCACGAGAGAAGTCACGGTGCTGCCACTGAGCGGGCTGCCCACGTCGTCCAGGAAAAATGCTCGATCGGCGTCACCGTCGAAGGCGACCCCGAAGTCGAAGCGACGACTGGACATCAGGTCCTGTAGGTCGACGAGGTTCTCGGGCACCAGCGGGTCCGCAGGGTGGTTGGGGAACGTCCCGTCGGGGTCGAGATACAGCCCGACCAGGCTCGCCTCGAGACGATCGAACACCTCGTGGATGGCGATTCCGGCCATGCCGTTGCCCCCGTCGACCGCGATCTCCAAGTCCCCGATGGTCGAGGCGGGGACGATGGCGAAGAGGTGGTCGACGTAGTCGTGGACGATCGAAGCCACCTCGAGGTCGCCGGTCGGTTCCCCTGCCGGCTCGACCCTTGCGATGACCGCTCGCTTGATGTCCTCCAGCCCGGTCTCGGACCCGATCGGTGCGGCGCCGGGCCGACACAGCTTGAGACCGTTGTACTGCGGAGGGTTGTGAGACGCCGTCACGATCGCACCGTGCACCTGGTGGGCGCCCGAGTAGTAGTAGACGGCGTCGGTGGGAACCTCCCCGAGGTCGATCACGTCGCCACCGGCAGAGCGGACTCCTTCCGCGAGAGAGGCGGCGAAACCAGGGCTCGTGGCCCGGCAGTCACGGCCGATGGCGACCCTCCGTGCGCCGAGACTCTCCACCAGCGCCACCCCGACCAGACGGTAGAGCTCTTCGTCGAGCTCACCGGTGTCGGAGCGACCGCGCACGTCATAGGCTTTGAAGACGGTGTTGGGCTCCACAGATGGCGGAAGTGTAGGGGCGCTGCCTAGAAGTCCCGACCCCGTACACTCGCCCGCCACATGCCGTCGTCGATCACCGTCGTGGTGCCCGTCTACAACGAGGCATCCTTTATGCCCGAAGGTCTGCCGGGGCTCATCGACGCGGTCACGGGTGCGGGCGCCCCATACGAGATCCGCATCGTGGAGAACGGATCCGACGACGACACGGCAGCCGTCGCCCGAGACATCGCCGGTGATGCCAACGTCGTGGTCGAGTCGCTCCCCGAGCCCGATTACGGGGCCGCCATGAGAGCAGGGTTCATCCAGGCGGACTCCGACTGGATCGTGAACTTCGATATCGATTACTTCTCCCGTGAGTTCCTCGAGAGTGTGCTGGCCCAGCCCGATGACGTCGACCTGGTGATCGGGTCGAAACGCGATCCTCTTTCGGATGACCGACGTCCGCTCATCCGTCGTCTCGCCACCTGGGTCTTCAACCTGCTGTTGACGACGATCCTCGACTCCAAGGTCTCGGACACCCACGGGATGAAGGGGTTCCGTCGCGATCTGGTCGCGGACATCGTCCCGCAGGTCGTGAGCACGAAAGATCTCTTCGACACCGAGTTGGTCGTTCGCGCCGAGCGGGCCGGATACTCGATCGTCGAGGTGCCAGTCGTCGTAGAGGAGATGCGGACGGCACGGTCATCGCTGATCAAGCGTGCGCCTCGGACGGTGGCGGGCCTGTTCAGGATGCGGCGTCTACTTCGGAAGAGCTAGACCGGCGACGCCAGAAGACCGTCCCACCGATGACGATGAGGGCGCCCAGGCCGACCAGCGTCAACACCTTCCCGCCACTCTCCGCCCAAGTGTCCCGGAACTCGATGACGACGTCGTTCTGGGTCGGCACCACCACCATCAACGATGGAGTGGCACGCCAAGGTCCCTCCGCCCCCACAGCAGTCCAGTTCGGGAAGTAAGAGACCTTGACGAGATGGGGGACCCCGACGGCATCGGTCGAGAACGAGATTCGATGGTCTTCGACCACGATGTCCGAGACCGCATCTGGGGAGACCTCGAGCTCGACATCGGGCCGTCGATCGAGCGACTCGATCCGCGGCCATTCGTCAGGCCCGTCGGCAACCACCCACCGGTCCATTTCGTCCTCGTCCTCGTACCAATCGAGCGCCATGTCGTTGAAGCTCGGAAGCGGCTGACCGTCCTCACCCACCCCAGCGCCGGAGCCGGTGATCGATGCGAGGATCCCACCACCCTCGGCGCCCTCGTAGACGGCAGGTTGATGGGTCGCGGGCACGACGAGCTCGGTGTCGGGCAATTGGAAGATGTGAAAGGGCTCGGTCACGGCGATCTCGGTGAATCCGTCGAGGCCATTGGCCTTCTCCGCCGCCTCCTCGGTGAAAGAGACGTAGTACTCCACGCCGTAGAGATCCATGTGCTGCAGTCCGCGCTCCATCTCGAAAGTGTGGTAGCGCAGACCGGGTATCGGGTTGGAGGGCCGGAACGACATCTCGGAGTGGTTGATGAAGTGGAACGGAGTGGTGAGGGACGATTCGAAATAGAGGCCCTCCATCGACTGATGGGTGCCCTCGGTCCAGTATGGGATCAGCATCGGCGACATGGGCGTGCCGTACTTGTTCAGGTCGCTGTTGGCCTCCCACTGCACCCGGCCGTCGGGCAAGGTGTCGAGCTCGGCCATCAGGGCCTCGTACTCCGGCCACGGCTCCTTGGCCTCATAACCCTCGTAGTTCCACTTCGACCACCCGTCGATGAAGGTCACGCCCGCGGTCGCTCCGAGGACCACGACGGCAGCAGCGGTCGTCGTCAGGAAGTTTCGGGTGTTGACGCTTGGCCCGAAGAGCAATGTGGTTCCCAGGGCCACCAGGCCCGCCACGACCACGGCGACCCAGGCCCAATCGGGGAACTCCGTGGAATCGGCCACGAGCCCGACTGCCACCGCGAACCCGACCACCACGACGGCGCGGGGCCAATGTGTCGACACCCGACTGGGGAGACGTCTGGAAAGCCACATCACCGCTGCCCCCAACCCGAGCGCGGCGAAGAACGCAAGCCCAAAATACCAATAGGGCAGCAGACGCCCGTTGTAGAGCTTCCAGCGCGCCTCCCCGAACATGCCGGGGAGCAGATCGGGTAGCACGCCGGGCAGGGGGTAATAGATGATCGGGAGCAGGGTGGCCGCCAGCAGGGGCACGATCCGGGTCGTCTTGCGCACCGCCCAGATGGCTCCCGGGATGGCGACCGGTAGCAGCAGCCACACCTCCACCGGGAAGATCTCCTCCCACCGGGTCAGAGGGTTCCACGCCATGTCGGACGTCAGGCCAATCCGGGCAATCAGCGGCAGGGCCCAGAACGCGGCGATGGCGAATCCCCAGATCCAGATGAAGATCGTGCGCCCCACCCCCTTCTTCCACAGCAGGACGAACAACGATGCAAAGAGGACCACGAGAGTCGTCAGGACGTGACAGAGAGCCGTGAGCGCCAGGGCGAGCGCAGCCCATTTGGCGTACTTCCGGTCGTCGCGAACCGCCTTGATGAGCAACCCGAGATATACGAGAGACAGGGCGAATGACCACGAGTACGAGAACTCACCGGCGAGGGTCGATGCGACGTTGCCCCCATATATCGAGTAGCTCTCGTAGAAGGCGAACACCACTCCCGAACCAGCCGTGATAAGAGCGATGTGACGGCCGAACTTGGCGGCGCGGGTGTGGAAGTAGATCGCCGGCGCCATCGCCAGGAGTCCCATGATGGTCACGATCTTGAAGGCGACCCCATATGGCAGGACCACGTCGAGTGCGACGATGACCAACGATGGGAGCGGGAAGTAGAAGTAGAAGGCGGGGAATCCGGCAAACCAATCGTTCGACCAGCCGAGGATGCGGCCCTGTGGGAGAAGCGTGTCCCGCAGATACGCCGGCCCGAAGACATGTGCGCCGGTGTCACCGCCGGTGGGGGTGGTCGCACTGAAGATCAGCGCGGGGTTCATCACGATGAAGATGACCAGCGAGGAGGCGACCAGCAGTATCGCCGGGAGAACAGGGATACGCCGCACCGCATCCCGGATGGTGGTCACGGTTTCGACTGTCGAACTATCTCCAGGACCTGGGTCACGTCGATGTCGACGCCTTCCTTGTTCCACCACTTCTCTTCGCAGTTGTGGCACCAGAAGAACACGACCTCCGTGCCGTCGGGGAGGACGTGCTCGATCTCGAGCACATTGTTCTGGGAGCAGCTGGGGCAGTCCATGGGTCGTGACATGCTAAGACCGGGTGTCCCGCTACTACAACGACTCGTCGAGAAGACGGCCGATGTACCGGCTCCTCCGTCTGCCGTCTTCGGTCCAGTACGCGTACCAATACGGCCCGTGCGGGCACTTGGTGCAGCCGTCCTTGCCGCAGCGGACCATCTGCTGGCGGAGACCGACGTTTGCCGCGTCGGTGGGGTCGATCGCTCCGAAACGCTCGAGCTGGGCCTGGGTCAGGATCTGGAGCCGACGCAACCCGTGCTCGTCGAGATCCTTCACCGCGTCGAGCAGGTCTCGATCGAGGGTCATCAGGCCACTTGGACGGGTGCGAACAACCTGGTGACGGTGCGCCGATCGGTGAGTGTCCAGCCATGGGGTGGCGTCATGCGATCGGCGTGGTCGGCGCAGAACAGGTAACCGAAGTTGTCGATCTGATCGCCAAGATCGTCCATCCAGACAGCGCCGTCCGAATAGTTGAAGGTCATGACCGCGGCGGCTGGTGCACCGCATCTCGTACAGCTGACTGTCATGGCGCCACGGTAGGAGTCGCGAAAAACACAAGCAAGGATCAAAGACCCCGGAGGGCCCGCTCCGGTTGGCCGGGGTAGAGACGTCCCGCGCCTGCGGAGGTGACGACGAGAACGGCAGGGACCTCGTCGACGCCGACCTCTCCGAACAGGGCCGGCTCCTGCTCCCACCTCACCTCGGAGTATCCCGTGTCGCCCAGGCGCGCGACGATCGTCTCTCGAGCACGGTCACACGTCGCACAGGACGCCGACGTGAACAGGTACACACCTTCGTCCAGACCCGCGGACGACACCTCGGCGACGGGTCTGCGAGCCCTCCGTCGCTGCCAGGCCACCCCGAGACCCGCCAACGCCAGGGCCGCCACGATGAGCAAGGTCCGGAGCCAGAGGTCATCCATCCTGTATCGGGATGCCCATCGCAGCAGTGCCGGTGCCGTCCAACTGAGAGGTCCAGAGGACGGCGATCGGTCCACTCGCCTCGACTCGATAGCCGTCTGCGGCCACCAGATCGACTTCGATCACATCTTCCGACGGGACGGTGAAGTTGCGGGTGAGCGACTTCTCCTGCAAGGAGCGGACGTCCACAGAGACCTCGTCCAGCCCGCCATTGAGGATGACGATCGAACCACCGCCACCCGCCGGGGCTTGGGCGCCGGGGAGCAGCCAGACGGTTGCGTCGACAGTGCTCGCAGTGGTGACGGCGAGACCTTGAGCCGAGTCGATCCAGAGGGTGGGAACCACAGGTCCGGTCGTGATGACCCTGATCCCGGCCGCTTCAGGCGAGATGGAGGCGAGGGGCACCCGTTGACGTCCCCTCGCGGCGAGAACACCCGACTGGAAGGACTCCTCGAGCCCCTCCGCGCCGTAGTAGTCGATCTGGTATTCGATCTCGGAGTTCGCCGGCGAGGCCAACAGGAGCTCTTTGACATCCTCCCCCCGAGGGATCGGGATCCACCAGTCCTGGGCGGGCTCGACGGCCCGCCATAGGGCACTACGCCCTTCTATGTTCTGTCGCCCGACACCAAGGGCAGAGCCTTCGGTCACCTCGATGTCCACCGAAATGTCCTCCCGACCAGGGATTATCTCCGTCATGTCCAAGGTGATGGTGCTCAGTGCGGGGACCACGACAGCGTCGAAA
>JBAPYG010000149.1:0-6639 GCA_049284615.1 Acidimicrobiia bacterium | reverse complement strand
GAGCGACGCTGGGCCAGGGCACCACCACCTCGGTCGGCTCCCACGCCACGAATGGCGAGCCGTTGTAGACGAGGACACCTTCGGTATCGGCAATGCCATACGTGATGTCGTCGCCTGATTTGATTCTTACGATCTTCATTGAGATGGCGACGCTACCGAAACGGGACGCTAAGCCCTATCCGAGTGCCGGAGGGCGTAGGCGATCTTGTCCGGCTTCAGTACAAGGTGCTCCCGGTCGACCTCGGCGACCGCGGTGGCGCCGGGACGACGATCGTGCGCCGCGGCTTCGACCCAACGTCTTCGCCGTTCGACCACCTCGGGCGGTGCGTCGATCCCATAGCCACAGAGGGCCAGGGCGACCTCGATGTCCTCGGGCACGGGGGCGCGTCCCAACGCCGCCGCCCGGGCCAGCGTCAGCCCGCCCACCACCTCGCGGAGGTGCTCGTCATCGCTCGGTAGCTCGACATTGGCGAGGATCCTCAGGCCCCAGCCGGGGTCGGGCCCGGTGGTGCCGTAGTAGCCGCCACCCCCGGCCCCGACAGGGCCTTCGGGCATGCCGGGCTTCTCCGAACGCCACTTCACTGCAGGCCCGGGCTCCAGTTTGGCCCGGGGCTGTTCCGCCTCGGTGATCTCGACATTGGGCTGTTGCGCCATCAGACGAAGGTGAGCCAATGTTGATAGTCGTCGAGTTTTCCGGCGACGGCGGCGGCGAAGAGCTCCTGAGCCTTCTTGGTGATCGGCCCCCGGGCACCGTCTCCCACCACTCGTCTGTCCACCGAGCGAATCGGCGTGACTTCGGCAGCCGTCCCGGTGAGAAACATCTCATCGCCGGCGTACAGACTTCCCCGGGCGAGATCCGCCTCCCTGATCTCGACACCTTCCCCCCTGAGGAGGTCGATCACAGAGTTGCGGGTGATTCCCTCGAGGATCCCTGCCGAGACCGGTGGTGTGTGCACGACGCCGCGGCTGACGATGAACAGGTTCATCCCACTCCCCTCGGACACCGAGCCGACGTCGTTGAGCATGATTGCCTCGTCGAATCCGGCGCCAACGGCCTCTTGCTTCGCCAGCACCGAGTTGAGATAGCCACCGGCGCCCTTTGCCGTTGGGATCAACGAGGTATGCGATATCCGCCGCCAGCTCGAGACCATGGTGTCGATTCCTCGCTCGGCGGCGTCGTCACCTAGATAGGCACCCCAAGGAAAGGCGGCCATCATCGATCGAACCTCGTTCTTCGCCGGGTTGACCCCAATCGACCCTCCGCCATAGAAGACCTCGGGCCGGATGTATGCCGAGTCCAGCCCGGTTTCGCGGAGGAGATGGAGACAGGCTTCGTCCCACTCCTCGGCAGTGAATCTCATGGGGATCCCATAGGCGCGAGCCGAGGCGTCGAGACGCTGCATGTGCTCGTGGAGACGGAATACGGCAGTCCCCTCAGGGGTGTCGTAGGCACGGATGCCTTCGAACACGCCGGTCCCATAGTGGAGGGCGTGTGAGAGGAAGTGGACCGTGGCGTCTTCCCAGGGGACGAGTTCGCCATCGCTCCAGATGTGTGATGCCGTTTCCATCTCACAAGGCTATACGCACCCACGCCAAGTAGAAACCCGGTTCTAGGCTCGACATCATGCATCGGCTCGTGGCCTCGTGGTTTGGCACCGGTCTCCTCCTCAGGCGTCTCCGCGGCAGCGACCTCGGCTCGGGGACCGTGGGGGCCTTATTCGCCCTGCCGCTCGCGCTGATCATCGGCGAATGGAAGGGTTGGCCGGCCCAACTCGTCGCGGCACTGGTAGTGGTCGGGCTGAGCCTCTGGTCGACACATCCGCTGGTGCGTCGTGAGGGCGACGCCGGGTGGATCTGTGTCGACGAGGCAGCCGGGGCCTTCATCGCGGTGATCGGACTTCCCGTTTGGCCCGCAGCGATCGTGGCGTGGATCGTGTTCCGCGCCGCCGACATCTTCAAGCGCTTCGCACCTGGCGTCGCCCAGGCCGAGCGACTGCCCGGGGGCGTTGGAGTGACGCTCGACGACGTAGTGGCCGGTCTCTATGGGCTGGCGGTGGGCCACGCAGTGCTCGCGTTGCTCTAGATTCCACCCATGGACTGGAAGATCTCAACCGTCGTCACCGGCGTCGACGGCTCCGAAGGCAGCCAACGCGCCGCCGAGCACGCCGTCGCCATCGCCAGGCATTGGGGAGCAACACTCAAGCTGGTCACCGTGGTCAGAACCCCAGAAGGCTGGTGGGGTATCGGTGGGGCGCCGCCGAGCCCAGAGGCTCTCTCGACGGCGCTGGTAGAGGGCCAGCAGCAGGTGCTCAGAGAGATCGAGGACCATCTCGACCTCGATGGGGTCGATTACGAGACGGTCGAGGAGCTCGGCGACCCGGTCAGCCGCCTGCTCTACGTTGCCGAGGTCAATGCCGCTGACCTCCTCGTGATCGGCCGTCGTGGTGCCGGGCTCGCCGAGCGGGTCATTCTCGGCTCGACCGCCGATCGTCTCACCCATCTGGCGTCGTGCCCCGTGATGGTGGTGCCGTAACAGCACGGCCCACCCCACAGGAACGGTGGCCCTAATCAGGGTGTGTCACGTCACAGAGCTTCAGCCCTCGACCCTCACTCCTCGCCAGAAGGCGACATGATCTTTGATCTCAGAGGCGGCGTCGGAGGGATCGGGATAGAACCAGGCCGCATCCGAGTTCGTGTCGCCGTCGACGACGACGTCGAAGTAGCTGGCCGTCCCCTTCCAATGACATCTCGTGTGGGTCTCCGATCCGGAGAAGTACTCCTCGTTCACCGCTTCGCGCGGGAAGTAGTGATTCCCCTCCACCACCACCGTTTCGTCACTCTCGGCGAGCACCGCGCCGTTCCAGGTTGCTCTGGGCATGACTCTCAGAACGGTCGTTCTCTCGAAGCTATTCCCCCTACCCTCGCCGGGTGCCCACGACAGTCATCATCCCCATCAAGTCGTTTCGCCTGGGCAAACAGCGGTTGGCCGAGACCCTCGACGACGCCCGCAGGGCTCGTCTCGGCAGAGCACTGGCCGCGCACGTGGCCGCAACCGTCGAGTCAGCCTCGCTCATACCCCTCATCGTCACTGCGGACCACGACGTGGCTGATTGGGCGACCACCTCGGGGTTTCCCAGCCTCCCCGATCCGGGAACGGGGCTGAACGCCGCCGCGGCCACAGGCGTCGAATGGGCCGGTGAGGCAGGAACGCGATGGATCGTGCTGCACGGCGACCTCCCCCTGCTCAACGTCTCCGACGTGTCGTGTCTCGGTGACATCTCCGCCAACGGTCGATCGGTGATCGCGCCCTCCGCAGATGGGGGGACCTCGGCGATCGGTGGACTGGGAGAGTTCTCATTCTCCTTCGGTAGCGCCAGCTTCCACCGCCACCTGCCCCGCATGGACAGGCCCGAGGTCGTGGTTCGCGCCGGGCTAAGCCTCGATGTGGACTCGCCCAACGATCTGGAGTCGGCAGCCGCCTCGACCCGTGGCCGCTGGCTACGAGACGTGCTGTCGTGACCCGACGTGACCTCATCGGCCGATGGCTGATGGCGGGTATCTCCGCAGTCGAGCCGCGCCGGCTGACCAGAGAGGCGCTGCTGGGCAGGGATGGCCCCAGGACCGTCCTCGCGATCGGGAAGGCCGCCCCTGCCATGTGCATGGGAGCTGCCGACGCCCTCGGGTCGATAGACGGTCTGTGTGTCACCAATCACACCGGTCGCGTCCCGGACGGCATCGAGATCGTGATCGGAGATCATCCCGTCCCGTCGCAGTCGAGTTTGGAAGCGGGCCGACGGGCTCTCGATCTGGCTCCCCGAGCCGATATCGCATTGATCAGCGGGGGCGGGTCCGCCCTGTGTGAGGTCCCGGCCGATGGCCTGACGCTGTCTTTCCTGGCCGAGGTCCACCAGAGACTGCTGGAGTCGGGGGTGGGTATCAGCGAAATCAACCTCGTGCGATCTCACCTGTCGCTCATCAAAGGCGGTGGGTTGGGCCCGATCGACACCTACATCCTGTCCGACGTGGCGGGGCAGGGACCGGAGGTTGTGTCGTCCGGCCCCACGATAGGAAGGCCACCGGACCCGGAGAGGGTCCTCGGCATCCTGCACTCGATCGACGTCGAGGTCAACGCAGGCGTCGAGACGGCGGTCAGGACAAAGGTGAACGAGACGTCGTCGCCTGACGTGGTCGAGGTGATCGGAGACGGGAAGACCGCGGCCCGGTCCGCTGTCTCCGCGGTCGGCCCGACGATCCCGTCCCGTGTCGCCGACGGTTGGATCGAGGGTGATCACCTCGGCGCCCTCAGCGACTTCATCCACGACGCACCGCCGGGAGTCACCGTGGCCGCCGGAGAGCCGACGGTCGAGGTGGGTGGGTCGGGTCGGGGGGGTCGCAACACCCACACGGCGCTGACCGCGGCCGGCATGATCACCGACACCGGCATCCTGTTCGCCGCCCTGGCGACCGACGGCCTCGACGGGAGCTCTGGTTCCGCCGGGGCCATCGTGGATGGTGGGACATGGGAGCGAGGAGAGCAGCCCGAAGACGCCCTCGCCCGGTTCGACTCGGCGACCTTCCTGCGTGACACCGGCGACCTGATCGAAACCGGCCCCACGGGAACGAACGTCGCCGATCTCTGGCTGATCTGGAAGCCAGGGGACGGGTCAGAACCTATATTGACCTCGTGAGCAAGACAATCGTGATCACCGGAGGCACCGGAGGCCTGGGGACCGCCCTGGTCAGACGGCTCATCGACGGCGACTACCGGTTGGCCGTCACCTACCTGCTGCCCGACGAGGCCCAGGCGTTCGAGTCCGAGTTCGAAGTCGACGAAGAGCGGCTGATGCTCACCAGGGTCGACTGCACCAACCCCGAAGCGGTCAACTCATTCATCAAGCACGTGGCAGACGAGTGGGGAGAGATCCATGGGCTCGCTGCGCTCGTTGGGGGCTGGGCCGGGGGAAGGGACGTCGAGGAAACCGACGACATCCGATTCGAGAGGATGCTGGACCTGAACCTGCGCTCTTCCTTCTACGCCGTGCGGGCGACCATCCCTCACATGAAGGAGGCGGGCTGGGGGCGCATCGTCCTCGTGGGCAGCCGTGGCGCTGTCGACTTCTTCGAGGCCCAGGCTGCGTTCAACATCGCCAAGGCGGGGGTTGCGGCGCTGGGGCGCAGTGTGGCAACCGAGTTGGACGGCACCGGCGTGACCGCCAACGTGCTCATGCCCTCTGTGATCGACACGCCGGCGACCCGCCGGTCGCTGCCCTATGCCGACTACGTCGACTGGCCCACCCCCGACGAGATCGCCTCGGTGGTCGAGTTCCTCCTCAGTGACGGATCGGGCGTGATGAACGGAGCGCTGGTCCCGGTCTACGGTCGGGCATAGAGGTCGACCCACTCTCCGTGGGGGTGGGCGGCCCCGATCCTGCGCATGCCGCTGCCATCGTCGATTTCCAGCCATGCCGCCTCGGCTTCTGAATCGATCCACTCCATCGACACCCGGAATATCGGTCGCGACGCCCGGCGTGTCGCGATCAAGCGCTCCAGGCGCTCCCCTTCTGCGGGAGAGAGCTGATTCAGGATGAACGAGTTCAGGACGACGACCGTCTCATCCCGAGGAAACCGGTCGATGGCAGGACCAAGGGTCTCCAGCGCATCGCCGGAGATGAGCTCGGACGGATGCCGCGAGGCCAGGTCGACGGCCGCACGCAGACGGCGGCGCCGGTCGTCGTGCTCCGGCCACACCAGAGCCTCCAGCCATCTCCGGGCATCGGGATCGGCCGGATCGACCGGGTTCAAGTCGAGACCCGTTCGGCTCAGGATCGCCAGGTCACGTGGCTGCACCCGCTCACCGCGGACTTCGGTGTCGAGACGCACCGGGGACCCTTCAGGGCCCCAGGAGACGTCGCCCCAGGAGTAGTGATAGCGATCGATCTGCAGGGTGAGGCCCGCGCTCGCTCCCACGTCGATCAGATGAAACCCCTCTGCCGACGTCTCCCATATGCCGGGTAGGAGCGCCACACACCGTCGGCACTCGTTCGTTTGTGTGTATCTGGTCCGACCGATCTCGATCAGGTCGTCGGAATGGGCGAGAACGAACTCTCGGAATGGCTTGGCCACCCCGATAGGATCCATGTGGTCGCGAGTGAAGTTTGGGTAGTACCGCCCCAGCTCACCGGCTCCATCCCGTGCCATCAGGTACTGGACTCCGGCGAACAACACGTTGTGACGCGGGGTGTGCTCGATGGCGTTCAAGATCTCGACCAGGTCGGCGTCATCGGCCATCACCTCGGTGAGTCGGCGGTACAGCGGTGAGTTGTCGGCGTATCTGGCCCAGGAGCGGACCTGGTCTGAGGTCAGTGGGGGCTGCCCGCTCAGAACGTGTCTCTCCGATATGCGGTGGCCAGGGCGTCGGCGTACTCGTTCCAACGGTTCCCGCTGTGCGCCTTGATCCAACGGATGTGGGCGTTGGGCAGGGCCTGCGACAGGTCGTACGCCTCCTTGACCAATTCCAGGTTGGCGATCGGGCCGGGCGACTTCTTCTTCCAGCCTCTTGCCTTCCACCCGGCGGCCCACTGCGTCAGGATGTTCACCGTGAGCTGGGAGTCGGTGTACACCTCCGTGGGTGTATCGGCG
>JBAPYG010000148.1:0-2635 GCA_049284615.1 Acidimicrobiia bacterium | reverse complement strand
TGACATACCTTTGACGCGGCTCAGCACGACAGGACGAAATAGCCCATAACCATTGACATTTCGACCACTACTGCGCATATTTCGTTCACGATGCCTCTGTTCGAAATCGGCCCGGCCGGTCAGGTGCGGTGGCCGTGTCGCCCAGTGGGATTACCGTGTGGCGGTGCTTGGGGGTTGTACTTGCCGGACTCGATTGCGGCGTCGATTGCCGTTACTTCAGCGAGAGATGTCGAGGCCAGCTCTCGGATGAGAGCTTCCTGAGTGCGGGCCCATGCATCATGAACGGGGCAGGTCGTTTCCCAGTCACAGGGACCGTCGCGTAGAACGCAGTGGTCGAAGGTGGCTGGTCCTTCGGCGGCTTCGACGATATCGAGGAGACTGATCTCGCTCGGAGGTCGGGCGAGGCGATACCCACCCTTGGGACCGTGCGCTGCCACGAGCATTCGTTCGGCAACCAGTCCTGCAAGGACCAGGGTCAAGGTCTTGTAAGGGATGTGCATCTCGGTGGAGATCTGACGAGCTTGACGCAGACCGGTCTCGTAGTGGCGTCCCACTGAGATCATGGCCCTGACGGCGTAGTCGCCTTTTCGCTTCAAGCTGAGTTGCATCGGTTCCGACAAATCTAGCTCGATCACCGCTCCCAGCACAGAATTCTAAAAAATAGGTAGAACTCCAGGAGTGTGATAGAGTACGCACCACAAGCAGCTATATGAGGAGGACTCATGATTACAACTGCAATCCGCCATTCAGTGACTGACTATGACAAGTGGAAGAACGTGTACGACACGTTCCGTCCCACAACCGAGGGAGCCAAGTTCGCGAGAGTGAACCGCTCAGTTGAGGATCCAAACATGGTGACTGTTGTCGCCGGATTCGATACCCTCGACCTGGCGAAGGCCTTCATCAACAACCCGACCCTCAAGACAAAGATGACCGAAGCGGGCATCGTTGGTTCCCCGAGGATCGAGCTCAACGAAGAAGTCGAGTCGATCTAGTCCCCGCGGCATCTCCGGGACCATTCGAAACCCGGAGAAGTGGGCTGACAGACGCCCCACAGGACGTCTGAAAGACCGAGACCCCCTGGAGAACCGGGGGGTCTTCTTCGTGGGACAATCCATCGTGGTCCCAAACCGTCTCCAGAATTGAATGGTTCCGCATTGAGCACGAGGGCGACGGCTAATCGGAGTATGCCTGGGGGCACCTTATCCGAACGCCGACGCGGATCCCTCACCCAGGAAGAGCCTCATCGCTGATTGCTAGGTTCCGAAGGGGGCAGACCGTCGAGGCGTTGTGACTTCCGGGGGTGGCTCATCTGTTGGAGTTTGCGGCGGTGCCGTTCGCTCGCCTCGCGCCGCTCCCGCTCGTGCCGCTCTGATCGTTCCTGAACCGATCTCACGAACGATTCCCCACTCGTACATCGCCTTCTGCGTCTCCGGCATTTGCGACATCCGTCGTGATATCGAGCCGATGTCTCATCCGACTGCCCCTGCTGAGGCCATGTTGATCTCTATCAGTCGATTCATCTCGACGGCGTATTCCATGGGGAGTTCTTTGACTATCGGCTCGATGAATCCGGCGACGATCATCGAGGTGGCCTGGTCCTCGGTGAGTCCGCGAGACATGAGGTAGAAGAGCTGATCCTCGCCAACCTTCGAGACAGTGGCCTCATGTCCGACTTCGGCGTCGCTCTCTTCTATCTCCATATATGGATAGGTGTCGGACCTCGAGTACTGGTCGAGGATGAGCGCATCGCAGCGGACGAAGGATCGTGCGTTGGTCGCCCCGGGCTCGATCCGCACGAGTCCTCGATAGCCCGCCCGACCGCCATCCTTGCAGATCGATTTGGAGACGATCAACGATGTCGTATCCGGGGCCAGGTGAACGATTTTCGCCCCGGCGTCCTGATGCTGACCTTCGCCGGCGAATGCGATTGAGAGCACTTCTCCGTGAGCGCCGGGCTCCATGAGCCACACCGCCGGGTACTTCATGGTCAGCTTCGAGCCCAGGTTGCCGTCGACCCACTCCATGGTGGCATTGCGGTACGCAGCGGCTCGTTTCGTCACGAGGTTGTAGACGTTGTTGGACCAGTTCTGGATTGTGGTGTAACGACACCGCCCGCCTTCTTTGACCACGATCTCAACGACGGCCGAGTGCAGTGAGTCGGTCGCCCAGACGGGCGCCGAGCAACCCTCGACGTAGTGCACGTAGGCACCTTCGTCGACGATGATCAAGGTCCTCTCGAATTGGCCCATGTTCTCGGCGTTGATTCGGAAATAGGCCTGCAGCGGCTGATCTACGTGGACTCCCGGCGGCACGTATATGAAGGATCCTCCGGACCAGACCGCCGAGTTGAGTGCGGCGAACTTGTTGTCGCCGGGCGGGATGATTGTGCCCATGTACTGCTGCACGATCTCGGGGTACTCGCGGACGGCGGTGTCCATATCGCAGAACAAGACTCCTGAAGCTTCGAGTTCCTCGCGGTTCCGGTGGTAGACGACTTCGGATTCGTACTGGGCGGTCACGCCGGCCAAGTACTTGCGCTCGGCCTCCGGGATCCCGAGCTTCTCATAGGTCTCTTTGATCGACTCGGGGACCATGTCCCAGTCCTTCGACTGACCCGCGGTGGGTTTGATGT
>JBAPYG010000147.1:0-3552 GCA_049284615.1 Acidimicrobiia bacterium | reverse complement strand
GTGGATCTCGCTCCCCCTGACGGCCGCCGGGTTTCGACGCCGGGGAAGGGGGTCGACATCGGACCAGTAGAACCGTTTGGGGCATTGGGCATATGTGACGAGGCTCGTGACCGACACCGACCCCCCGGTGTCGGGGCCGGGATCCTCGGTCACGCTCTCCAGGCTGAAGAGACGTTCGGTGAGGAGCCGGGTCAGCTCGGCATACTCCTCACTCACGCCCTCCGACTCTGCGATGCGATCCAGCTCATCGGGGTTGTCTCTGCCCATCCGCAGACCCGACTGCCAACCCCCCGCGAACAGCGGGTCGGGCTCGTCGCCGTTGGTGTCCGTCGTCAGGATCTCGGGACGTGGGCCCACTTCGGCATGACCTGCGCTCCTGCTCGCCTGGTGACCCTCGACCAGCTCGAAGAGCTCGGATGGATCGGAGGGCGTCAGACGCGGCTCGGGAAGCCCATACCAGTATGCACCGGTGACGAACAGTCTCCTCTTGGCCCGGGTCATCGCCACGTACGCCACGCGCCACTCCTGTGACACATGCCGATCGCGGAACAGCGCGTCGCGTCCCGGCCGATCGGGGGGCAGATCGCCGATCGCCGTGTCCAGGCGAAACTCGACCGGTAGTTGGTAGGGAAACCTGGCCGGATCGGGGAATGCCCCCGAGGCCGAGGGGAAGTTGCCGTCGGCCACTGCGGGTATGGCCACGTTCTCCCATTCGAGGCCCTTGGCCCGGTGCACAGTCACGAGAGTGACGGCGTCTTCGCCGGACAGACGCGCCGAGTCGAGCTCCTCGGCAGGCTCTTCTTCCATTGCCTCCAGGTACTCGAGGAACGCGGCGACCGACGGCCGCCCGGAGAGCGGGCTCCAATCGTCGGCCAGGTCGAGAAAGCGATAGAGGTTGAGCCGAGCGGTGAGTCGCGCATTGGGGGGAAGACTCTCGACGTCCTGCCACGCCCTGGTCCGGTCGAGGATGAGACGGCATGTCTCGGCGAGGTTGAGCCCCTGGGTCTCCACCAGCAGATCCCGATAGCTCTCATGGAAGCGGTCGAGCCGTCGTCTGGCCTCCGGGCGGAGCCCTTCGATGTCGTCGCTCTTCTCGATCGCCTCGACCAGGGTCACGGGTTGCGGATCGTCCGTGTCCTCTTCGTCCGGGGTGTTCATAGTGAGCCAGCGCGTCAAGACGGCGACATCGGCGATGCCGAGCCTGTACGAGCTGCCAAACAGGAGCTGAGCCAACGCGGTGCTGTCCTCCGGATTCTGCAGAACGGTCAGCCAGGCGCGCACGAAGCCGACCTCCGGCACGGAGAGGAGACCACCCACATTGGCGACCTCCAGGGGGATGTCGTGTTTGCCGAAGACGTCGACCATCACAGCGAAGTCCTTGTTCTTCCGGAACAGCACCGCCATGTCGGACCAAGCTGTGCCGTTGTCGTGGAGCGCCTCGAACTCACGGGCGATCCAATCTGCCTCGGCGAGGGCGTCTGCCGCCCAGTAGGTGACTATCTCGGTGTCGATGTCGTTTGCGGCCTCCAGCAGGTCGGCACCCGGGTTGGCCCTGAGCCTGACCTCGTTCGCCACATCGAGGATGGCCTGTCCCGACCTTCGGTTGAGGGTGAGGCCCTCGTCGTGGGCACGACCACCGTCGGCCGTCCGAAAGTGCTCCACGAACAGCTCGAAGTTCTCGGCCGAGGCCCCGCGCCATTCGTAGATCGTCTGGTCTTCGTCCCCGACTGCGATCACCGGGAAGCCGTCACCGAAGATCGTGCTTATGAGCACCCGCTGCGCCGGGTTGGTGTCCTGGTACTCGTCGAGGACGAGCACCCGGTATCGGTCGCGGATGGTCGCGACCAGGGCCGGATGGTCCTGCATGACACGAGTGGAGAGTGTGACCAGGTCGGAATAGTCGACGACATGCAGATCGGACTTCGCCTGGTCGTATCGCGACAACGTCGTGGCCATCTCGACTCGGGCGGCCCACGTCTCGTCCCCGGCGTGACCTGCGCCGACCTCGATCAGGGAATCGGGTGCGAGCAGGTGGTCACCGAGCTGATCGCCCAGTTTCCGAATCTGATCCAGCGTGCGGAGGTTGGTGATGTCGAGGTGCTGATGGGGCTCGTGGAGGAAGACGTCGTGGATCAGCTGTCGGGCGAATGTCGGTGTGATGATCCCCGATCGCATGTCCGCACCCACCAGGGCGCCGAACTCCGAGAGGAGTTGGGCGGCGAAGCCGTGGTATGTGTGGACCTCGACCAGCCGGGACTGGTCCATCGTCTCGGGGAGACGGCGTGCCACGGCGTCGGCGAGCTCGGCGGCGGCCTTGTTCGTGAAGGTCATCCCGAGCACGCGCTCGGGCTCGATCCCATGGTTGGCGACGAGATTGGCGATGGCGAGGGCCACCGTCGTGGTCTTGCCGGTGCCGGCCCCGGCACGAACCCGGATCGAGGTCGGCCCCAGATCGAGTATCGCCTGTTGCTCCGTTGTGGGCTTGATGTTCATGGGAGAAAGGCCCCTCTGCCTTCCGGCCATGCGGGACAAGACCTCCGAAACCCGCATCGCCGGCAGTCCACGCTCACACGTGGCCGCCAGTCCTCGGCGGCGATGCTTCGCGTGATCTCGACCATGGTCGCGGAGACTTCGGCCAGCTGGTGCATGGCGAACTTTCGGGTGGTGACTCCCTGTCCGCTCGTCCGGGGGAACCACATCTCCGATGCGATTACAGGTCCGATCGCGCCCGCCACGGCGTGGGCATAGAAGCCAAGCTGGATGGATTGCTCGGCGTCCTGGTGGCGGGGGGCAGTGCGGCTCGTCTTGTAGTCGACGACCCGATAGCCGTCCGCGGACCGTTCGAGACGGTCGATGCGCCCCACCCATCGCACGCCGTCGATCTCGGCATCCACACCGAGCTCGACCTCTACCGGCTCGCCACGCCCCGGCCATCTCTCGTAGAGCTTGGTGAACATTTCGACGGCTTTGGCCTTCCATGCCGCATCGAGGTCCGATGAGCCGAAGTCGGCATCGGCCCAGACGTCGTCGAGGACGGCGAGCACCCTCTCGAGCTCTGCGTGTGGGCGTCCCGAGCCCACGACCTCGCCTTCGGCGATTTCCAGCACCTCGTGCGCCAGCTCTCCGAACTGGGCATACACGGACGTGGAATCGCCGAGGCGAAGTCTGCGCTCCAGGACATACCGACGGGGACATCGACGATATGACTCCGCCTGGCTGGGGGAGAGACGAAAGGTCCCCGCCAGAACCGGGCTGTCCGGCCCGGGCTCGATGGCTCCGGCGAAGGCTCCCGGGTCCCACCAAGACGTACCGGGCGCTCCCAGGACCCTCGCCGCGGCGAGCCGCCGCGTGGGCCCCGAGGCGACGTCGAGCAGCGACCTGCGCATCGCGATCTCCGCCTCGCGAATGGTGATGGGGTCCCGCTCCTCCTCGACCGGTGGCCCGACTTCGGCCTCACCCGCGGCCGCCTTCAAGAAGCGGGAGGGTCTCCGCTCGCCCTGGTCGATGCCGGCCGCGGTGGCAGTCCATATCAGCCTGCGGCGGGCCCTGGTC
>JBAPYG010000146.1:0-2906 GCA_049284615.1 Acidimicrobiia bacterium | reverse complement strand
GAAGGCCGCCATCTGACCACGGGTCACCGGATCCCCGGGACAGAACCGGTCGTTCACAGGCGGATTGCAGCCGAGAGTGATCTTCTGCTGCGCCATCCACTCGATCGAGCTCTCGAACATCGAGTCGTCGTCGTCGAGGAACAGGCCGACACCGCCCCCCTCGGCGACATCGGCGACACTCACTTCGAGATCGACGGCGTCGGTGAACCCGGTGGAGTCGGTGACCGTGACGACCACCCGATAGACGTTGTCGTCATCGGCGTCCTTGGGGCTCTCGAAATCCGGAGCGGTCTTGAAGGACACCAGGCCGGTGGTGGCGTTCAAGTCGAACAAGGCTCGATCGGCACCGCCTGTCTTGGCGTACGTCAGACCCGACCCTTCCTCATCGTGATCGTCCACGGTCTCGATGTCGACTACTTGCTTCTGATTCTCCGGAACCGAGTGGGAACTGGCCGTCTGGATCTGGGGGGGGCCGCTGTAGAGGGCCACGTACGACGTGTCGGTTGCCGGCGCCTCGAACGACTGAGCTCGGCTCCCACCGTTCGACCAAGACACGAAGTCCATGACTCCACCGGAACCCCCTTGGTTCTCGGGTGCTGCGGCATCGATCGTCTGCCCGATGATCGCCGTCATGGAGAAGGGCGCATCGATGGTCTTGCCGAGGACCACCAACTGCAGGGCCGAGGGATTGGTCTCGAACGCGAGGTCCACCGTCGCGGGTTGCAGCTCGACGCTGGCTGTGTCCGATACGCCGAATTCGTCTTCTGCGGTCAGAGTGAGCTCGAGCCACGACGGGTAGGGATGGTCGGGTGCCGTGAACGATCCGTCCTGGCCCGAGAACGACTCGACCAGGTGCTCGTGACAAAGGCCGTCGTCCTCGCAGTGATGCATCACGAGCGACCAGGTCAGAGATCCTGCTCCCAGATCGCCCTCCTGCGCATCGTATCCGTGACCGCTGAAGCCGATGACGTCATCGACGCGCCATCTGGTCGAGCCCGACGGTGTGTCGATGGTGGCCACCGGGGCGGTGTTGGATGTCTGGATGACCACCGTATCGGTGTCGGTCTCGCCTCGCGAGTCCGTGACACGGAGACGAGCCGTGTACGAGCCAGGCTGGGTGTAGACCCAGGACGTCGTGATACCGCTGGCATCGTCGTAGGCCCCGTCTCCGTCCAGGTCCCACACGTAGCTCGTGATCGAGTCGCCGTCCGGATCGGTCGAGTCCCCGGCGTCGAAGTGCACCGACAGTGGTGCCGCCCCGCTGCCGACATCGATGTCGATGACCGCGTTCGGTGGGTTGTTGCCTCCGACGTATCGGATGCGATGGATGCTGCCGGTGATGATGTCGACATAGAACATGTCGCCACCCGGCCCGACTTCCAGGTCGACCGGGTTTCCGGCGCTGCTCTCGAAGATCTCGACCGAAGTCGGGTCGGGGTTCCCACTGCCACCGCGATACATGACGAATATGCAGTCACGGCTGTAATCGGCCCCGAACAACGCCCCGTCGTATTCGTTGGGGTAGTTGCCGCCCGAGTAGAAGGCGAGGCCCGAGATCGAGGAAGAGGTCGATTGCGGAGTCGTCGACGGCGGGCAATCGTCCGAGTCGCTGATGTCTCGCTCGTGGTGGTAGGCAAACACCGCTGGGGTCACTGCACTCGAAGGCCCGTTATAGAGACCCTCACAGATGTCGAGGCTCAGGCTGTCGTATCCGCTCTGCCGGGCCGACGAGCCCCCGCCCGAGTCGCTATAGCCACCCTCGTAGCACGGCCAGCCAAAGTTTCGCACCGCCCCGGTCGGGTTGCTGTGACGGTTGATCTCCTCCCAGAGACCCCAGCCCACGTCCCCGATGTAGAGCCACCCGTTGGTGGGATCGATGGTCATCCGATACGGGTTGCGCAAACCGTAGGCGATGATGCGCTTCTGGTTGGGGTCCGTCGCCGAGATGCCGGGATTGCCGGCCATTGCCGCTCCGGTCATGGGGTCGACCCGGATGATGGTGCCATCGAGAGTCACCGGGTCGCCCGGGGTGCGAAGATCCTGGGCACGGAGGGCACCACCCTCCGCTGTCGGGGCCGTCTGCACACCGCCCACGGGGACCGCGGGGTCTCCACAGGGATTCCGGGGCGTCGGCGAGCCAGTGTCGCCTCCCTCCTGGCCATAGTCGACACCGTTGAACGAGGCCCCGTCGCCACCTCCGGCATACAGGGCGCCGTCGGCACCGAACACCAGGTCGCCCACGGAGTGGCTGGGAAACTGCTGACACCAGTCGTTGATCAGGACGGTCTCGGTTCCCACGATGGGAGTCCCGCCAGCGGTGAAACGCGAGAGACGCCCCGACACCACACACCCGTCGTTGGTTCCGCCAGGCGGGCTCGGGCAGGTGTCGTTCCAAGTGGGGAGTCCGCTGTTGAGAGGCACGCCCCGGGTGTACAAGGCGTAGACATAGGGCTGGCTCGGGAAGTTGGGATGCACCGCCAGCCCGAGCAGGCCACGGTCCCAATACGAATCGACGCTGTTCCTGAGATCGGCGAACACATGTGGCGACGGGTCGTTCAAAGACTCGAAGACCTTGATCAACCCAGACTTCTCGGCCACGAAGACACGGCCATCGGGTGCGAACTCGATGTTGGTGGGAAAGTCGAGCCCGCTGAGGACTACTTCGTCGACGAAGCCATTCGTCAGAGCAGCGGAAGCCATGCTGGTGCCGGCCGCCACGAAGGCCGTCACGACGACCGCGATCAGCGCGCGACGCACGGTTCGCCCCAGCCCGAGATGTCTGCCTCCCATTTGTCCTCGCCCACTCCGCTCGGGGCCCGCCCGCCTCGATCCCGAACACCGGTCGTGATGACGCCACCACGCTGCGAGTTGTATCTTGGTCTCTTCGCGGTGCCCTGTCCATCGGG
>JBAPYG010000145.1:0-7693 GCA_049284615.1 Acidimicrobiia bacterium | reverse complement strand
CTCGGGGATGCTGGCGCCAGGCACACCCCTTCCCGAGTTCCATGCGTTCGACGACCATGGCAACCAGGTTTCCAGCACCGACTGGCACGGCCGGTGGACGGTGCTCTGGTGGTACGTCAAGGCCGACACGCCCGGCTGAACACTGGAAGGGGCGGAGCTCCGTGACCGGGCTCCTCGATTCGGAGACTTGAACGCCCACATCGTCGGCATCTCCTTTGACGACCCCGACGACAACCGGGGGTGGTCGGAGATGATGGGCTTCGACTTCCCCCTGCTGTCCGACCCCGACCGTGAGATCGCCGGCCTTCTCGACGTGAGACGTCCCAGCGTCCATCCGATGGCCTTCCTGCCCCGACGGGTCACCTACCTGATCGACCCCGACGGTGTGATCGCCCGCTCCTACGACGTGGGCCGTGATATCGAGGGCCACGGCGAGGAGGTGCTGGAGGACCTGCGCTCATTGGCAGCGTCCTGAAGCACGGAGCATCGGCGGGAGCCATCCGGCCCCCGCAGCCATCCGTTCTGTGTCAGTTATGGGCGGCGGCGCCGCCCATAACTGACACAGAACGGTGAATGAGCGGCGTCGTCGTCCCCGAAGACGACTACGGCGACGACGACTCCACATAGTCGGCCAGGTGCTTGCCGGTGAGGGTCGAGCCTGCCGAGACGAGATCGGCCGGCGACCCCTCGAACACGATCTGGCCCCCGTCGTGTCCGGCGCCGGGCCCGAGGTCGATGATCCAGTCGGCGTGGGCCATGACGGCCTGGTGATGCTCGATCACGATGACCGACTTCCCGGAGTCCACCAGCTCGTCGAGGAGCCCGAGGAGATGCTCGACATCGGCGAGATGGAGCCCACTCGTTGGCTCGTCGAGCACATAGATCCCACCCTCCTCCGCCATCTCGATGGCCAGCTTCAGACGCTGGCGCTCTCCCCCGGAGAGGGTCGTCAGGGGCTGGCCGATGTGCAGGTAACCGAGCCCCACAGCCGACATCCGCTCCAGGATGGCGTGAGCCACCGGGACCCTGGCGTCGCCCTCGGCGAAGTAACGCTCCGCCTCGGTGACGGACATGGCGAGCACTTCACTGATGTCCCGACCGCCCAACTCGTACTCGAGCACCTCGGTCTGGAACCGTCTGCCCTCACATACCTCGCAAGGAGCCGAGACCGTGTCCATGAAGCCGAGCTCGGTGTAGACGACGCCGGCACCGTTGCAGTTGGGACAGGCTCCATCGGAGTTGGGGCTGAACAGGCCCGGCTTCACCCCGTTCGCCTTGGCGAACGCCGCCCGTATCGAGTCGAGCATGCCGGTGTATGTCGCCGGATTGCTGCGCCTCGACCCTCGGATGGCGGTCTGGTCGACGGTGACCACGCCCTCCCGCCCCGAGACCGACCCTTCGATCAGTGAGCTCTTCCCGGAGCCCGCCACTCCGGTGACCACAACCAGGACCCCGAGCGGGATGTCGACATCGACGTCACGCAGGTTGTGAGCATCGGCACCTCGGATCTCGAGCTTGTCGGTGGGCGTTCGCAACGTCTCCTTGAGGGCCGCCTGGTCGTCGAGGTGACGACCGGTGAGGGTGTCACTGGCACGAAGGGCTTCCACGCTGCCCTCGAACACGATCTCGCCCCCACCGGAGCCGGCGCCTGGGCCGAGATCGACGACGTGGTCCGCGATCTCGATCGTCTCCGGCTCGTGCTCCACCACCAGCACCGTGTTGCCCTTGTCACGCAGCTGGGCCAACAGGTGGTTCATGCGCTCGATGTCGTGGGGGTGCAGACCTGTCGTCGGCTCGTCGAAGACATAGGTGACATCGGTGAGTGGCGAGCCGAGGTGGCGGATCATCTTCGTCCGCTGTGCCTCTCCGCCCGAGAGGGTGCCGGCGGACCGCTCCAGACTCAGGTAGCCGAGGCCGATCTCGACGAATGAGTCGAGAGTCTCCTGCAGTGCGCCGAGGAGGGGGGCGACCGAAGGCTCATCCAGATCTCTGACCCACTCGGCCAGGTCACTGATCTGCATGGCACAGACGTCGGCGATGTTCCGCCCGTCGATCTTCGACGAGCGAGCCGCCTCGTTGAGCCGGGTGCCCCCACAGTCGGGGCACGCGCTGAAGGTCACTGCCCGGTCGACGAACGCCCGGATATGAGGCTGCAAGGCGTCGGGATCCTTCGACAGAAAAGACTTCTGGACCTTCGGGACGAGCCCCTCGTAGGTCATGTTGGACCCCGCCACCTTCACCTTGGTCGGCTCCTTGTAGAGGAAGTCGTCCAGCTCCTTCTTGGTGTATCGGGCGATCGGCTTGTCGGGATCGACGAAGCCCGACTCGCTGAAGACGCGCACATACCAGCCGTCGGGGGTGTATCCGGGGATCGTGATCGCCCCCTCGGCGAGAGACTTGGACTCGTCGAACAGTTGGGTGAGATCGATATCGCTCGCCGTCCCCATCCCCTCACAGGTCGGGCACATGCCACCGGTGATCGAGAACTCGCGCTTCTCGCGCTTGCCCCCCTCCTTCTTGATCGAGCCCGATCCACTCACCGAGGGAACGTTGAAGGAGAACGCCTGGGGAGAGCCGATGTGCGGGCGGCCGAGACGACTGAAGAGCATGCGAAGCATGGCGTTTGCGTCGGTCGCCGTGCCCACGGTCGATCGGGCGTTGGCCCCCATTCGCTCCTGTCCGACGATGATGGCCGTGGTCAGCCCTTCGAGCAGATCGACGTCGGGACGGGCATGACTGGGCATGAATCCCTGGACGAAGGAGCTGTAGGTCTCGTTGATCAACCGTTGCGACTCGACGGCGATCGTGTCGAACACGAGTGAGCTCTTCCCCGAGCCGGAGACTCCGGTGAAGACGGTCAGCCGGCGTTTGGGGAGCTCGATACTCACGTTCCGGAGGTTGTTCTCCCGGGCGCCGATCACCCGGATCAGGTCGTGGCTGTCGGCGAGGTGCATCGAATCCACGCTATACCGCCCTTCGTGTGTGGAGAGCGAGTCAGTCCAGCTGCTGGATCCGGATCAGGTTTCCCGATGGATCCCGGAAGGCGCAGTCGCGGAGACCGTAAGGCTGGTCGGTCGGCTCCTGGACCACCTCGGCGTCGCCGGCCTGCAGTCTCTCGAACAGGCCGTCGAGGTCGTTCGTGGCCAGGTTGATCGAGGCGTAGGTGCCCTTGGCCATCATCTCGGCGATGAGTGTTCGCTCGTCATCGGTGAGACCGGGGGTGGCAGCCGGCGGGTAGAGCACGATGGACGTGCTCTGCTGGTTGGGGGGACCGAGCGTGACCCAATGCATCCCGCCGTACTCGACGTCGTTGCGGACCTCGAAGCCAAGGGTGTCCCGATAGAAGGCAAGGGATTCGTCGGCATCGTTGTGCGGGAGCATGCTCTGATGAATTGTGATGTCCATGTCGGGAACCCTACGAGTGGGCCTCTGCCGGTGCTTCTCGATTCCTGACCGGTCTCGTCACCTGCTTTGCCACACACGGTGGAACCCCGGCCATGGCCCCGGCGGCCCGATCGCGATAGACGCTTGGCGGCATGCCGACCAGTTCTGTGAACCGGGTGCTGAAGGTGCCCAGAGACGAGCACCCGACCTCGAAGCAAACCTCAGTGACGCTCATGTCGCCACCACGCAGCAGCGCCATGGCCCGCTCGATGCGCCGCGTCATGAGGTAGGAGTAGGGAGACTCGCCGTAAGCGAGCTTGAACTGACGACTGAAGTGACCGGCGGACATGTGGACATCCCCGGCGATTGCCTCGACGTCGAGAGGTTGTGCATAGTCGCGATCGATGCGGTCACGTGCGCGCCGCAGCCATGCCAGATCGTCCAAGCGCTGATCCACAGGTTTCCCGGCCATGTCCGGGATCGTGCCATGACTGCCGATCACTGTCCAGCGACGGCCCAGGTGAGCCAGCTTTCGTGAGTCCATGGCTAGGTTTGCGATATGACGAACGACGAGAGCCCATCGCAGCTCATCGACGCGTTGATCGACAGTCTGGGCGATTGGCGAGGCGAGATGCTCGCCCGGCTGCGCTCGGTCATCAGACGCGCCGATCCTGAGATCACCGAAGAAGTGAAGTGGCGAAAGCCAACGAACCCGTCGGGGGTGCCCGTCTGGTCTCATGGCGGGGATATCTGCACCGGCGAGCCATACAAGAGTGCCGTCAAGCTCACCTTCTTCAAGGGAGCCTCGCTGGCCGATCCGTCAGGGCTCTTCAATTCCAGCCTCGAAGCCAGGTTGAGGAGGGCGATCGACTTCCACGAGGGTGACGCCATCGATGAGGAGGCCCTGCAAGGGCTCATCCGTGCCGCCGTGGCCTTGAACACGTCCTAGAGCCCGACCAGCCATGTCCCCACTCCACCGGTCAGGATCGAAGAAGCGAACCTCGGGGGACCCTCCGTAGTCTGACGAGGATGTGCCTGTTTCGAGTCGATGACCCCAACTTCGCCATGGCCTTCTACGGCCGATCCCGCTCTGACGAAAGCGCAGTCGTCGGCGTGAGCCCTGCTGCCGATGAGGTATTAGACACAGAACCAGCCCCGCCTGCGCTGGCCATGGCCACCGCCCCGCCAGACCCTCGTGGACATGAACGGTGCACCGTGGCAGAGCCCGCGGCATGACGGCCGACGTAGTGCCCACACATCCCACCATCGACTGGGCCGAGTTCGCCCGGCGCGAGCCCGATCTCGCGGAGTTCGGGGCGGAGAGGCTGACGAATCTGCCGGCATATCTCGGGACCGTCCGCCGCTCCGGCGCTCCGCGGGTCCATCCGGTCACGCCGATCGTGGGCACGCTCGGATTGTTCCTGTTCATGGAGCCGACATCACCCAAAGCCAGAGACCTCCGCCAACGTGGCTGGTTCGCCTTGCACAGCGGGGTGCCCGACGACGCCGGCTCAGGGGGTGAATTCAGCATCGCCGGCCGCGGGCTCGCTGTAGATGATCAGGGGCTCCGGTCCGAGGTGGCCGACATGGCGAGCTATTCGCCTGAAGACCGCTACGTGCTGTTCGAGCTGCAGGTGAACGAGGCTCGTTGTCACGGATATGGTGACGTTCCCCTGCCCGCGAACCGAAGATGGTCGATCGATGGATGACCGGCTCGGCCCCGTCGGTTGGTCGGCGAAGCTCTGGTCATCGCATCTCCGGTGCCGACGGTACCGGGACAAATGCCACCGACGTGATGGTTCGACCCTCCACTGCCAGGACTCTGAGGCGCCAACCCGGGATTTCCAGCTCATCCCCTGGCTCTTCAGGCACCCTGCCCAGCCCGTCGAGGACCAGACCGGCCACGGTTACATAGTTCCCTACCGGGGCATCGACTCCCACATCTCCCAGATCGTGGATGGGGAAGTGTCCTGGGACGACGAGCGATCCATCTGACCCTCTCCGAACCGACTTCACATCGCGGTCGGTTTCGTCGTAGATCTCGCCCACGACTTCCTCGACCAGATCCTCGATGGTGACAATGCCTTCGATGCCTCCGTGTTCGTCGACGATGAGTGCCATCTGCTGACGTGTTTGCTGCAGCCGATGCAGCGCCTCGATCACATCCAGGGTCTCGGGGAGGATCACCGGCTCACGGACGACTTCTGAGACCGGGCTGGAGGGATCGGCCCGCACCAGGTCGGTCAAATGGACTATCCCCACCGCCTTGTCGAGGGATCGTCCAGGAGCGGCGGGGGCACGGGAGTGTCCCGCATCGAGCAGGGTGTCAAACGCCCGTTGACAGGTGTCTTCGACGTCCAGGCTGAAGACCTGGGAACGGGGGACTCTCACCTGGTGCAGGGTCCTGCCCGCCAATTCCAGGGCCTCGACAACGATCTCCTGGTGCTTCTCGCTGAGACTTCGATGCATCAATATGAGGTCTCTCAGCTCCTCCAGCCCGACCTCCTCCCGGGCGGCGCCGGGCTCTCCTCCGGCGAACCTGACCACGAGGTCCGTTCCGACACCGAGAAACCAGACGACGGGGCGCAGGATCACCGCAAGGACGCGTATGGGACGGGCCACCGTCAACGACCACTTCTCCGAGGCCTGTAAGGCCAGGCGTTTTGGGGCCAGTTCGCCAACGATGAGCGTGACCAGGGAGAGGACGATGGTCGTCCCGATCACGGCGGCCGGCTCCGCCGCGGCGCCCATGAAGGCCAGGTGCGGGGCCAACGGCTCCGCGATGGCGATCGCAGCCAATGCCGACGCCATGAACCCGGCGAGGGTTATGCCGATCTGGATCGTCGCCAGGTACTGATTGGGGTCTTCGGTCAGCGAGGCCAGCGCAGGCCCGCCCGGGGCTTCCTTGGCCAGCCTCCGAACCTGTGAGTCACGCAACGAAATCAAGGCGATCTCGCTTCCGGCCAACGCAGAGTTGATGAGAATCAGGACCAGGATGAGACCGAGCTCGAGCCATGGTGAGCTCATGTCTCGCCACTCTCAGACGCCGAGATGGCCTTGGCATGGAGGATGGGGGTCTCCCCGAGAGATCTCAGACGTCACACACCAGACAAACAGTTGGCTTCGATTGGCCGCGATGCAACGTTACACGCGCATCGGCGGATGGCCTCCGGTGCAATCCACCACATCGTCAGCGACGGCCGGCGACCCGGGTACCTGTCTTCTCTCTCGCTCGACGCCGACGACGTAGGAATGTCACTCCGACGATCGGGCCCGAGACCGCGGCCAGGATCATGAGCAACCCGGCGACCACATCATGGTCGAGCACTTCGAGCACCCCTGCCTCGTATCCGCGGTCGACTCCGGAGAAGATCGCGACGTTGAGCGCAACGATTCCGCCGACGATTGCTCCAACGACTCCGCCGACCCCCAGGTCGAACACCCACCCGAGAAAGGACCTTCGGCTCATCGACCACCCCTACTCGGCGGCCTTGACGACCAGCACGTCACAGGGAGCCAACTGAATCGCCCGATGACTGGTGCTGCCCAGTACCAATGAGGCCAGTTCTCCCCGGCCACGTGTGCCTACGACCAGGAGCGAGGCATCGACGTCGGTCGCATAGTCGACGAGGGTGTCTGCCGGATAGCCATCGAGATCCACCTTCTCGACGTCGACTTCGACATCGGCCAGTGCCTCCTCGACGCCTGTCCAGACCGCTGAACGCTCTGCTTCACCAACCTCCTGCCAATCGATTGCCGCCTCGGCGTAGATCGGGGGCATGTGAAGGACGTGGACGACCTTGACATCTGTCTGCCTCCACCGCGCCTGTTCCAACGCCGCTGCGAGAACCAGGGCTGACGCCTGCGACTCGTCGATGCCGGCGACAACTGTCATCTGACACCATCCTTTCAACCTGCTGCGATCATCTCTCGCCGTCGGCACGCCGAGAATGGGAAGAAGACCTCGATCGCGGGTACGAAGGACCCTTCGCGCCCGTCCACGAGCCATGGCTGGTCCCGCCTCCCATCGGAAGTTGAGGATTCGCGGACCTTCGACGAAGAAAGGTCGTCTCGCCCGGTTTGATCGTCGTGGGCCGTTGCCGCGGTCTCGTCCCTGAGAAGGAGCCACTTGGGCATCACGCCAGATCTCGAGCTGGGCGCCGGTGGATGCTGGCGGCGATAGTGCCCTTCTTCATCACCAGTGCCCTGACATTCTTGTCACGATGGGCAAGTGGCGCGTGACGCCTGTTCCGAACGTCGAGAGACGGCGATGTGATGGGATCCCGAGACCAGTGGCTCGTTCAACAGT
>JBAPYG010000144.1:0-1825 GCA_049284615.1 Acidimicrobiia bacterium | reverse complement strand
ACCCGGACCTCACGTCCAGCTTGAAGTGCGAAGACGTGCTCGACTCCACCGAACTCGAGCGCGATTCCCTCCAGACGCTCCAGCCGCTTCACGTACCCCTCCAAGGTCTCGCGTCTGGCTCCCGGTCGTGCTGCTGACACCGTGTCGGCAGCCTGGACGATCACTGCGAGGACGGTTCGCGGCTCCACCTCGTTGTGATGGGCCTCGATGCCGTGGACCACGGCGGGATCCTCATCGAAACGGCGGGCGATCTCGGCGCCGATCAAGGCATGAGAGCCCTCGACCTCGTGTGTGACGGCCTTGCCGATGTCATGGAGAAGTGCCGCCCGCTTCACGGGGGCAGGGTCGACGCCGAGCTCCGATGCGAGCATCGACGCGATGTTGGCCGTCTCGACCAGGTGATTGAGCACGTTCTGGCCGTAGGAGGTTCGGTACTTGAGACGGCCCATGAGGGTGATGAGCTCGGGGTGCATGCGAGACACGCCCACCTCGACGAGGGCCCACTCACCCGCATCCCGGATCGACTGCTCCACTTCGTCCTTGGCCTTCTCGTACGCCTCCTCGATCGAGGCGGGGTGGATACGGCCGTCGGCGACGAGACGCTCGACTGTGATCCGCGCCACTTCACGGCGCACCGGGTCGAAGGAGCTGACCGAAACGGCCTCGGGAGTGTCGTCGACGATGAGACTGGTCCCGGTCACAGACTCGAGATGACGGATGTTGCGCCCCTCCCGGCCGATGATGCGACCCTTCATCTCGTCGGAGGGCAGCTCGATCACCGACACGGTGGTCTCGGTGACCACTTCGCCTGCGAGTCTTTGGATGGCGGTGGCGAGAATGCGGCGGGCCCGGCGATCGGCTTCCTCTCTTGCCTTCATCTCCATGTCCCTGACGAGGATCATCGCCTCACGACGCGCCTCGTCCTCGACCTGCTCCAGGAGGTCTGACTTCGCCGCGCCGACATCGATACCCGCCATCTGCTCGAGACGGCTGCGCGCCTCCTCCTTGAGGAGCCCGAGCTCGCCGCGAATATTGGTGACTTCGTCTTCCCGGTCGATGAGCAGCTTCTCCCGCTGCGCCAGATTGGACGCCCGCTGCTCGAGGGTCTCCTCGCGCTGTGTGAGCCGTGACTCGAGGTTCCCCAGCTCCAGTTTGCGGTGGGCCAGGGCGGCCTCTTCCTTCTCGCGATAGGCGTCGGCCTTGGCGCGTCCTTCGTCTTCGGCATTGGCCAGGATCTTCTGAGCATCGAGCCGGGCGGATGAGACCGTCTCCTCGGCACTGACGACATCGCGTTCCCGACGGCGAGCGATAGCGAGACGCGCGATCAGATAGCCGAAGCCCAGCCCGATGACGACCCCCAGGACGGCGAGTCCTATCGTCTGAGCACTACTCATGTTGGCCCCTTCCCCGGGACCCCAAAGACAAATGGAGCCGAACCCTGTTCGATGTCGATACATCGACCGAGGGCCCGGCACACGAAACGAAGCTGGTTCAGAAACGGGGGGTCAACTCACCCTTTGGTTCTGTGCTCCTTTTCTCATCGTCTCTCGGATTCCGGTCTCTTCAAAGATGGTTTTCGTGTGTCAGCCCCTGATCCTACAGCACGCTGCAAGATGGACGATCGAGTTTCGCGATTTACCGGCCACATGGACGGTGCCGTTGGCTCCGGTCGGCGCGCCGCCATGTCGTGGGGGGTACGTTCAGAGGACGACGCTGAACGGAGTGGAGCAATGGTGGATGTCGATGTCGTGGTGGTCGGAGCGGGGCTGGCGGGTTTGGCCGCGGCCCGGGACCTCACTGCCGCAGGTTCCGATGTGCTCGTGCT
>JBAPYG010000143.1:0-1514 GCA_049284615.1 Acidimicrobiia bacterium | reverse complement strand
CAGAACCGGGCAGGGGTGAGCCGGCTCACCCCTGCCCGGTTCTGGCGGCACTCTCCCGTTCTGTGTCAGTTACGGGCGGTCAAACCGCCCGTAACTGACACAGAACGGTGGGCGGGGCCTTGGCGACCGGACATCGGGCTCACGAGGTGGGCGGTGCCCCTGCCCCGCCCCACGTGACGAACTGCCGATCCGGGGCGGCGTCCCAGTGGACCAACGCCCCCGATACGCCCTCCGCCGGGCCGTATATGGCTGTCCTGTCGTCGTCGTACTCGGGGTAAGCGGGTAGGTCCCAGACGACCAGGTGGCTCATCGCCCAGACGGAGCCCTCTTCGTCCCCGGGTCGGTCTGCCCCCGTTAGCTCGCTGAAGGCGGCGACCAGCTCTTCGTAGGCGAGTCCGCTCTGATAGAAGCGCATGAGGTCGGCCAGGAGCCATGCGGTCCTGGCGTCGCCGAGATGGGCGAGATCTCCGATGGCGTTGAGATCCCAATCCTCGGTGTAGAGGCCCTCGAGGAGGCGGTCGACGCCGGCCCGCACATCGGGATCGAGGGGTCCCTCCGGCGTTTGAGGTGCCGGGGGAAACGTCGACGGCGTTGCAGCCACGGTGGTGGTGGCCTGATCGCCCTCGGCGGAAGACGTGGATGCAGTCGGGTTGGTCACCGGAGGGGCCGTCGAGGAGGTCGTCTCGTCAGTCGAGCCCGAAGGGCTGCAGGCGGCCAGGACGACCACGAGCGCGACGACCATGCATCTCACGATGACAAGGTACGAGATGTCGGGCCCTACCTCGCGTGGAGAAACCCGGGAGCCGGCTACCCGGGGGAGTAGCCCCGTTCCTGGATGACCCATCCGTTCCCGTCCGGGTCGTCGAATGCCGAATACGAGCCGTAGTCGGTTCGGTGCGGGTCCACACCGTCGAAGGTGCCATCGGGCGTGATGTGGAAGATGGAGCCGGGCACGACGCCACGCCCGACCAGGTCCGCCACCGCTGCCTCGATGTCGGTCACCACGAGGTGCATGCCCCTTACCGGGCTCTGCGCCGTCTCGCCGAGGCCGGTGCCGAAGATGATCGAGCAAGGCGACCCGGGCGGCGTGAACTGGACCACCCGAAAATCGTCGTTGGGTTGGTGATCGACATCGAGGTCGAACCCAACACCCGTGTAGAAGTCCTTGGCCCTGTCCACATCGGCAACCGGCAGGACCAGGGCCTCCAGCCTCATCTCGACGGTCACTCGTCCTCCTCTTGGAGTTTGGCGACGATCTCGTCGATCCGATTCAGGCTGACTTGCATCCCACCCTCCATCCCGGAATTGACGTGACCGTCCCGGTTCTCCTTGCTCTGGTGCACCACCCTGACGCTCATCGTCGTGACCCCGTCTCGCTCCGCCAGCGTCAGATGGTTGACCGACTCGGCGTCCGGATAACCCTCGAAGACCTCGCTGGAGACGAGGCGGTTTGGTCGCTCGATGACCCGGTAGGTGCCGTGCCATCCGATGGCGCCGGCGTCGGGGTGCTCCAC
>JBAPYG010000142.1:0-10596 GCA_049284615.1 Acidimicrobiia bacterium | reverse complement strand
GCTTTGCGGAACACCAGAGCGAATCACTGGTGCCACATCGACGGTAGATCGTCATGAGGGCCGTTGTCCTCAGAAGGGCCGGTTCAGCTGACGGTCTGACTCTCACCGAGGTGCCAAAGCCGACGGCCGGCCCGGGTGAGGTCCTCGTGAGGATTCGGGCGGCGAGTGTTACCAGAGGTGATGTGGTGCTCCGCAAGATGCCCAAGCTGATCACACGCTTGGTCGGCGAAACTCCCAAGTCGATCCTGGGCCACGAGTTCGCTGGCGATGTCGAGAACATCGGTGACGGTGTAACCAGCCTCACCGTCGGAGATCGAGTCTTTGGGACGACCACCGGTCTCGGGCAGGGCTCATATGCGGAGTACATCGCCATTCCTGCTTCCGGCTTGCTGGTGACCATCCCACCCAGGATCAGCTACGAGGAGGCCGCGCCCGTGCCAGTAGGGGCAATGGCGGCCATGCACTTCCTTCGAGCAGGCGGCGTCGGCCCCGACAAGAGAGTCCTCATCAATGGAGCGTCGGGAAGTGTGGGCTCATTCGCCGTCCAGATCGCCAAGCATCTCGGTGCCCACGTCACTGGAGTCTCCAGCACCTCAAACCTGGAGCTGGTCGAGTCGCTGGGAGCGAACGAGGTGATCGATTACACCAAACAGGACTTCACCCAGGTCGACCAGACCTACGACCTGATCTTCGACGCCGTGGGCAAGACGTCAGCCAAACACGTTGCAGGTGTCCTCGCTGAGGGCGGTGTCTTTGTCACGACGCAAACCCGGAGGGACGAGACGGCCGAGGACCTGCTTGCGATCAGAGCACTACTCGAAGCGGGAGCGCTGCGCGCCTTCATAGACCGTCGCTACACACTCGAGCATCTCCCCGAAGCACATCGGTATGTGGAACAGGGACGCAAGCGCGGCAGCGTGATCATCGTCGTCGAGAGCTAGGGGAGACACTCCGGGTCGGTGTGGCGGACGGGTTTGTGCGGTCTTGAGGTGGATGCCTTCGAGGACGAGTCCGGTGACGTTGGCCCGGTGGGGCTCATGGAACTGAGCCCATTGGACCCGTGTCCGTCGTCCGGGAACCAGAACCGATGGCGCCAGTTCGCGAGAATCCCCGCCAGTCCGCAGCCGCCGCCGCAACGTCCAGAGACCACCCAGACCCGGAGAGCCGAGACGGCAGATCAGCCACTCGCACCCCGTCCGACGGCCTGCATGGCTGCATGCGCGTGCAGATCCTGCTCGGCCTCGTGATGGGCCGGCTTGAGGTCGAAGATCACGTTCTTCACCGTTCCGGTGAACGCATAGGGAGCCTTGTCCTTGTATTGGCGATCGACGACGAGGCCGTTGTCCCGCCCTATGTCCATGCCGGCATAGGTCGAGAAGGCGACGGGAACGGTGCGGTCGATGCGGCCTTCTCCGATCTGCTCGCCATTCGCCCAGAGGGTCACCTTCCCGGCGCTTCCCGGCTTCGGTTCATCGGCCTCGAAGAGCATCTTCAACGCCACCTCTCCGCTGGGGATCGCCTTGTTCGACACTTGGTGGTACTGCTCGATACCCAAAAACGAGTAGCTGTGATGGAGGTGGCCGTCGGGACCCACCCAAAGGGCGAATCCGCCGATCTCGTCGGCGTTGGCCACGATCACGCCCTCTGCTCCATCTTCGGGGACGGTCAACTCGGCCTCGATGGCATAGGAACGGCCGTAGACCCTGGGCACCATGCCCCGCTGCACGTTCTGGACGTCGCCGTAGAAGGTGAACCTCGTGACCGTGGGCATCGGAGGCAGTATCCCGAAGAAGATGCACATCCCTCCCAGCAGAGGCAAGACCTTGTTTCTCTCGGCTTCCGCCCAGAACAGCTCTTTGAGCTCTTCGAGTCTCTCTGGGTTCTCCTCGGCGAGATCCACCGCCTGGGAGAAGTCATCGGGGAGGTAGTAGAGCTCCCAGACGTCGTCGTCAGGGTGGTAGACACCCGGAGCGAACTTCTTCAATGTCTCCGGCGAGAAGTCCCAAGGCTTTCGGTCGAGTCTCGCACAGGCCCACCAGCCATCCTTGTAGATGGCGCGGTTGCCCATCGACTCGAAGTACTGAACGGTGTGCCGCTCTTCGGCATCAGCGTCTCCGAGCGTATGGGCGAAGCTGGTCCCATCCATGGGCTCCTGCTCGATGCCGTCGACACTGCGGGGCTCGGGGATCCCCACCAGATCGAGAATGGTCGGAGCGATGTCGATGGTGTGCGTGAACTGGGATCGGATCTCACCCCTGGCCATGATCCGCTCTGGCCAGGCGATGACCATTGGGTCTCTGGTCCCGCCGAGGTGGCTTCCGGTCTGCTTGCCCCATTGGAAGGGGGTGTTGCCGGCCCATGCCCAGGCCGAGGCATAGTGAGGAGCGGTATCGACACTGCCCAATGCCTCGACGCCGCCGTACTGGTCGATCAGATCCAACTGCTGCTCGGGGGTCAGCGGCACTCCATTGAGGAACGTTGTCTCGTTGAAGGAGCCCGTGATGGTCCCTTCCATGCTGGCGCCGTTGTCACCCCAGATGTAGAAGATCAGGGTGTTGTCGAGATCGCCCATCTCCTCGATTGCGTCGAAGAGGCGACCCGCGTTCCAGTCGGCGTTCTCGGAGAATCCGGCGAACACCTCCATCTGGCGGACATAGAGCTTCTTCTCGGAGTCGTTCAGGGAATCCCAGGCCGGGAACAGGTCGGGCCTCGGGGTGAGCTCGGTGTCCTCGGGGATGATGCCGAGCTTCTTCTGCCGCTCGAAGACCTTCTCCCGGTAGACATCCCAGCCCTCGTCGAACACACCCCGGTACTTGTCCGCCCACTCTTTGCTCACGTGGTGTGGGGCGTGGGAGCAGCCGGTCGAGTAGTACATGAACCATGGCTTCTCGGCGTCCTGTGCCCGCACGGCGTGGAGCCACTCGACGGCCTTGTCGGTGATGTCGTCGGGGAAGTAGTACTGGTCGCCGTCCTTGCCCTCAGGGACCCCGATCACGCCATTGTCCTGGGTGACAATGGGGTCGTATTGGCCGGCGGCACCGCTGAGGAACCCCCACCAGTGGTCGAAGCCCCAGCCGTTGGGCCAGCGGTCGAAGGGCCCCGCCGCGCCCTGGACGTGGTCCGGCGTGAGATGCCACTTGCCGAACCCGCCAGTGACGTAGCCGTTGTCTCTCAAGGTGCGCACGACGGGGGCACAGCTCTTGGGCACCGCGGCGGTGTACCCGGGGAAGGGCCCCGGATACTCGGCGATGCTGCCGAACCCGACGCGGTGCTGGTTGCGCCCGGTCAATAGGGCGGCACGAGTCGGAGAGCAGATCGCCGTGACATGAAAGCGGTTGTAGGCCAGACCCATCTCGCGGATCCGGGTCATCGACGGGGTGGAGATCATGCCTCCGAAGGTGTCTGGGTTGCCGAAGCCGGCGTCGTCGATGAGAACGACCAACACATTGGGGGCACCCTCGGGCGGTTTCGGGCTCATCACGATGGTCCAATCAGGCACCGAGTCCGCGATGGTTCTCCCGGCCACACCCGAGAACGGCGGGTCGTGAAGGGGAAGAACTGTCCGGTCCGGATCGAACTTGCCTGCCGCTTCGGTCAGAGCCTCTCGGAGGTCGCCGAGCGAGTCGCCCTCCATCTCGACTCGGGACTTCGCTGGAGAACCTCCCAAGGCTTGCTCGGCGGCGAGCAGGTCGTCTTCGGCGATGAGTGCGAGGATGGCTGCCGTCCCTGGCTTCAGCTTGTCACCGATCCCCGTCTCCAAGCCTCCTTTGACCCGATGTTGGGCGAACTTGCCGACGACTCCGCCGGCGGCGGCGCCGATGGCGACAGACGCGAGCAACGGCGGAGCTGCCAAGCCGACGAGCACACCTACTCCACCGCCCCACCCGGCGCCTTTGCGCCCGAGTCGACTGCCGGTGTTCACGACGCTGACGCGACCGTCGTCGTCCCGTTGCACGAGGATGATCCCGTCCGACCGCACCTCTTTGGCGCTGACGAGCCCCACCAATCGGTCGAAGTCGCCCTCGCCGGCGTCGACTGTCCCATAGGCAGCCAAGATCAAATGCATTGCGCGGCTCACGATTACTCCTGTCGCGGTCGGGTCTCGATGAGCGTAACGGGGTCCCAGGTCCCCCGGCATGCCCCCATCGGGATGATTGGCCGCGATCCTCGCCGGGCGGCTCTCACTCGTTGTGGCTTCGATGGACAGTCACGCGGCGCAGGTCGCGCACACACCTGTGACGACCAGATCGACGTTGTCCGCTTGGAAGCCGTGATGCTCTCCGAGATGGGAACGGATCTGGTCGACCAACTCGCCAACGTGGTGGTCGACCTTCCCACACTTGCGACACACCATGTGGAAGTGGTCGTCGGGGTGGGCGATCTCCCACCGGGCCGAGTCGTCGATGCCCAGATGTGACTCTCGAACCAGGTCGAGGTCCTCGAACAAGGTCAGAGACCTGTAGACGGACGAGATGTTGATCGTGGGGTCGGCCTCGTTGACCAGTGCCGCTATCTCCTCCGCCGTCAAGTGGCCGCCGGCCGACCTGAGAACGGACCAGACCAGCCAGCGGGGGCTGGTCAATCGGTATCCGTGATCACGGAGGACCAGGCCCAACTCTGTGGCGGCTTCCATGACGGGCATCGTAAAGGTGACTTCAGATGCGAGCAACATCTAATTGCGACTGAGTCGCAATTAGGTCTAGGGTGTCGGGCATGGTGCTGGCCATGCATGCCCCTGACGGGTTTTTGAACACGGGCACCGCGATCGGGGCCGCCATCCTGAGTGTCCTGATCGTCGCCTGGGCCTTGCGACAGTCCAAGGATCAACTGAAAGACAGGGCGATCCCACTCGCCGGCATCACCGCGGCCTTCGTGTTCGCCGCCCAGATGTTCAACTTCCCTGTGGCGGCGGGAACCACCGGTCATCTACTCGGCGGAGCCCTCGCTGCGATCTTGCTCGGACCGTCCGTGGGTGTCGTCGTGGTGACGATCGTCGTGGTGGTGCAGGCCCTGGTCTTCGCCGACGGTGGGCTCACCGCACTCGGCTACAACGTCCTGAACATGGCCATCGTCCCCGCCTTCGGGGGCTACGCCGTGTTCCGATTGTTTCGAAAGGTATTCCCGTCCAGCACCGGTGGGGTCGTCGGCGCGACGGGACTGGCAGCGTGGGCGTCGGTGGTCATGGCCGCGGTCGCGTTCTCCATCGAGTGGTTGTTCGGGGCGACGGCCCCGGTCCCATTCGACGATGTCTTCTCGGCGATGGTGGGGGTGCACGCCCTCATCGGCATCGGAGAGGGTGTCATCAGCGCTCTCGCCGTGGCTGCGGTCCTGTCTTCCCGACCAGATCTCGTCTACGGCGCCCGGGACCTCGACAGGGCGCAATTGAACGACCAGAAGCTGGCCAAGACGCGAACGTTTGTGATCGGCGGTGTCCTGGTGGCACTCGTCTTCGCGGCGGTGGTGAGTCAGTTCTCGGCCGGGAGCCCCGACGGATTGGAGGCGGTGGCCGGGGAGACGGGGTTCATCGAGTCGGGGACCGACCACGGCCTGGCGGACTCGGTATTCGCCGACTACGCAACGTCGGGTATCTCCAACGAGTCGGTGAGTCTCGCGGTGGCGGGCATAGTTGGCACCGTGGTGACACTTGCCGTCGCCTATGGCATCTTCTACGCCTTTCGCGAGCGCCGGCGGGGCGATCCGGCCCGGGTCTGACTCGTGGGTGCCGGTCACGCGCACGCCCTCTATGTGCACGAGCACAGCCCGCTCCACCGTGTCGCCCCCGAGGCGAAGATCGTGGCCACGCTCGGGATCGTGGTGTGCGTCGCCATCACCCCCCGCGAGGCGGTCTGGGCCTTTGGCCTGTTCGCTCTGACGATCATTGGCCTCGTCTCTGTCTCACGGGTGCCACCCCGCTTCATTCTGGCCAGGCTCACCGCCATCACCCCCTTCGTCGTCTTCGCCTTCTTCATTCCGTTCATCGGGACCGGTGAGACCACCGACTTCCTCGGGCTGGACCTCTCGGTGGACGGGCTGTGGGCGGCGTGGAACATCCTGGCCAAGGCCATCCTTGGTGCCAGCGTCAGCATCGTGCTCACCGCCACCACGGAAGTCGCAGACATCATGAAAGGGCTCGCGATCCTTCGGGTTCCGGCGGTCCTGACCGCGATCATGATGTTCATGGTGCGATATCTCGAGCTGATCACCGACGAGCTCCGCCGAATGCGAGTGGCGATGATGGCGCGTGGCTACGACCCGCGTTGGCTCTACCAGGCACGACCCATCGCCAGTTCGGCCGGCGCCCTGTTCGTCCGCTCCTATGAGCGCGGGGAGCGGGTTCACGGCGCCATGCTCGCCCGGGGATTCACCGGGGTCATGCCCGAGTTGGAGAGACGGAGGGCGACGAAGACCGAATGGGCCGAAGTCATCGGCCTCGTTCTCTTCTGCGCCGTCGTGACGACCCTGGCGATCGTGTCGACATGAGCGGCACGATCGTCGTTCGGAACCTCGAGTTCGCCTACCCCGACGGACGCACCGCGCTGCGAGGGGTCGACCTCACGGTCGAGGACGGTGAGCGGGTGGCAGTGCTCGGCCCCAACGGGGCGGGGAAGACGACGCTCGCGTTACACCTCAACGGGATCCTGGATCCCAGCTCCGGGTCGGTGACGGTCGCCGGGCTGGAGGTCATCGAGCCCAATCTCGCTGAGGTCCGAAGGCTCGTGGGCCTCGTGTTCCAGGATGCCAACGACCAGCTCTTCATGCCCACGGTGCGCGAAGATGTCGCGTTCGGTCCCGCCAACCTCGGGCTGACGGGAGCAGAGCTGGACGAGCGGGTCGGGGCCGCACTGGACAGCGTCGATGGAACCGAATTCGCCAATCGCCCCCCACACCATCTCAGTGGTGGCGAGAAGCGTCGCGCCGCCCTGGCCACGGTGCTGGCGATGGAGCCGGAGGTCCTCGTGTTCGACGAGCCATCGGCGGGTCTCGACCCTGCCGGGAGGAGAGACCTCGTTGCGACGCTGGGCTCGCTGCCCATGACCCAACTCATCATCACTCACGACATGTCATTGGCTCTCGAGCTGTGTCCGAGGGCCGTGGTCATGAACCATGGCGTGGTTGTCGCCTCCGGTGCGACGGTCGAGTTGTTGAGCGACACGGAACTGCTCGCGGCTAATCGTCTCGAGTTGCCGTTTGGTCTTCGTGTGGTGGAGTCTCCGTTCGCCGATTGATCCTGGTCGATAGCGGGTCGAGCCGCTCGGGACGGCGTCGGGTCACAGGCCTCCACACCAGCAGCGCCCCGGCCACCGTCACGGCGGCGGCCTCGAGGGCGAGTGTTCGCGATGACGGCACGCAGATGCCGGGGTCTTCGCTCCCTTCCGGCTCCGCTCCGAAGAGCAGCACCTGAATCGGCGATGGGCAATCGACGGTCACTCTCGTGAGACCACCCGAGTCGGTAGAGGTCCATGTGCTGGTGAGGTGCTCATAGGACGAGAATGCCAGTGAGTAGATGAGCGCGGCCGCGGCGACGAGTATGACCCACGCGGTGAGACGTGACATCGCCTCAGATGGTATTGGCCGGCACGACGTACCGGATCGGAATCATTCCTCTTCGTCGACCCCGTGGGTCACGGGGACCATCCCGAGGGCGCGACGAAGGGCGTCGGCGTTGATCGGCTTGAGCACCGAGGCGTCCGCCCCGGCCCGGCGTGCCAGGAACTCGTCGGCCGGACGGTCGAGCAGCAGGACCATCCGTGGCCTGGCGATCTCGTCGGTGGCTTGGCGGATCGATCGGACGATGGCCATACCGCCCTTCGAGCCCACCTGCATGTCGATGATGACCGCATCGACCGGTGACTCCTCCAGTCGCTCGGTGACCGAGCGAGGATCGTCGATCGTGTCGATCGCCCAGGATCCAACCGACAACGCCGAGCGGACCTCGTTGTTCACCCAGTCCCCGTCGGAGACGATCAGAGCGGTCGGCATGCGGGCGACGATAGCGGTGACCTCACCGCAAGAGACCTGTCCCGGTTGACCACGCCGATGGCTCCCGGAGCCGCGGATCGATAGGCATCTGCTCGGTCCTAACCTCGCGGGTCGTGCGTCGTCTCGTCCTCTTCGCCCTGGCATGCGTGTTCGCCCTGTCGGCTTGTGCCGAGGTGGACGGTGGCGGGATCGACGTGATCGACGTGAGTGGGCCGCTCGATGCCTCGGCGCTGGACTTCATCTCCGACTCGATCGAGCACGGGGCGGATATCGGTCAGGAGCTCTCAGTCATCCAGGTCAACTCCCGCGCCGTCCTCGACGAAGAGGCATTCGATCGTCTGGCTGCCCTCGTCGCTTCCCCCCCGCTCCCCGTCGCGGTATGGGTGGGGCCTGCTCCTGCGGCCGCATACGGAGCCGCGGCGACCCTTTCCGACCTGGCGAGCCAGGCGGCGATTGCTCCCCTGGCCGAGCTCGGGCACTTCGACCCGGCGATCCTGGGCGTCGACTCGGGACGATCGACCGAAGTGGTCTCTGCCGCCGACACCGGTCTCGACCTCCAGCCCGGGATACGGCAGTACCTCCAGGCACTCGACGGCGTCACATTCCAGACGGCCGACGGCCCTGTGAGTGTCAGCACGATTCAGGAGATCGACGACGGGGTGACCACCAAGACCCCGACATTTCGCAAGCCCGGGCTCGGAACACGGTTCTTCCGTCTCGCCGTCACGCCGGAGGCAGCATTCTTCTTCCTCGTCATCGGTCTCACGATCGTCGTGTTCGAGTTCTACGCGCTGGGACCAGGCGTGGCCGCCGGCGTTGCGTCCATTTCCCTGATCCTCGGAGGCTGGGGTCTCGTGACGCTACCGGTCAACTGGTGGGCCATCGTGCTCGTGTTGCTCGGATTCGTCGTCCTCGTCACGGCCCACCAACTGGGTGGCATCTTTGCCATGACGATCGTCGGGGCCGTCGCCCTGCAGATAGCCGGGATGTTCCTGATCGACGGTGGTGGGCAGATCGACCCCCGCTGGTGGCTCGTCCTGCCCTCAGTGCTCGGGGTTCTGTTCTTCTTCCTCCTCGCCATGCCCACGGTGCAGCGCGCCCGCTTGTCGACCGAGACGATCGGCCGCAGCGGGCTCGTGGGAGAGACCGGTGTCGCCCTGGTCGACTTCGACCCAGATGGGATGGTGGAGGTCCGTGGCGCCAGATGGCGGGGGACCGCGCATCGTGAAGCCAATATCACCGAGGGTGACCGTGTCTCGGTCACCGGCGTCGACGGCTTGTTCCTCGAAGTGGAGCCTTTGACCTCAATCCGCGAAAGATAAGCACTCCTTCTTCCAAATTCTCCCTTGAACCCGCATTCGAGATTCGTTAGCTTCGGTCCGGTTGTCGCAAGCAAGCGGGAGGAAATGAGGTTGTCCCACTCAGACGAATGGCAGCTGGATGCGCTTTGTCGTGGGAACCATGCCTACCTCTTCTTTCCCCCTTCGACCTTCGAAAGGAAGGACGAGCGGGAGCGACGTGAGATGAAGGCGAAAGCCATTTGCGGGGTGTGCCCGGTGCAAGATCCGTGCTCTAACCACGCGTTGGACATTCGTGAGCCGTTCGGAATATGGGGCGGACTCACCGAGGTCGAACGAAGGGGTATCCCCGTAGCCGGCTAACGGTTCCCTTGCCTGGCGACAGGGCTCACCGGAAGTGGCGGAGATCACCGCGGCGGACGGTGAGCCCTTCCTTATCACTCCATTCGAGGATTGGCACTGCGTACTTCCTGGACAGCCCGGCTCGGTCCCGGAACTCCGCAACCGTGAAAGCCTTCCCCATCTCCGCAATCTGCGTCTTGATCTCCTCGATCTGGGAGGGGAGATAGACGAGGTCGGCGGACACCCTCACCAACTCACCGGTTCGTAACATGTGGGCCACGACGTCACGGTCCAGCCCCAGCTCGGGCTCGCTGGGGACCGCCAGGCTCGCGGCGAGACGAGTCTGCGCGGCCATCCACGCAGCCTCCTGGGCTTCGCTCAGGCCCTGGCTGCGCCCCACGCGAGCCACATCCGGGCCGATCCGCTCCATGTCCCCGGACTCGGCCACCACCCACTCGATGATCGCCGAGCCCACAGAAAGGCGCTCGGCGAGCGTGGCCATCGGAATGCCGGGCCGAAGGGGGTGGCGGTCGTGCTCGGCCGACACCAGGCTCAGAGCGCGCCGGGTCAGCTCGGTCAGAAGCGTCGGCGTCAGAGCCTGATCGCCGATGATCACACCTGATGCGGGCTTCCCCCCGCGGCAATGGGCCGCGAGCCGAACCAGCTCATCGGAACCTCGTATCGAGAGCACGGAATCTGCGATGTCGTCCGGTGCATCGGCCGGGTCTATGGAACGGGCCGACTGGAGTGCCTTCCTGGTCCGACCGGGGGCAGGATCGAGCACGCGGCCCCCGGCCACCACCGTCTGTCTCCCGGTGTCACGAAGGATGAACCGGTCTCCGATGGTGAGGGGCAAGCCCGTGTCTGTCTGAAACACCGCTACATCTCCGTCGATCCCGCTGATCTCGACACGCCGTGACGCCGAGCCGACGTGGAGTTGGAACGCGCCACGGCGTTCCAACTCGTCGATGAAGCG
>JBAPYG010000141.1:0-12053 GCA_049284615.1 Acidimicrobiia bacterium | reverse complement strand
GATGGTGTCGAGTCGCCCCGCACCGTATACAACCGGTGCGGGGCCGACGTTATTCACTCAGGCCAACTCGACGGTCAGCGGGATCGCCTGCTTCAAGGTGTGCCCCACCGGGGAGGTGGAGACCACTTTGCGGTGCAGCTCCTCGATCTGGTCCGGTGAAGCATCCGAGTCGATCGAGACGTGGGCCTTCACCGAGTCGAAGCCGGCATGTCCGTCGCGCAGGCCGAGGAACGAGTGCAGGTCGAGATCACCCTCGAGCTCGATGCGGAGACCCTTCAGCTCGATGCCCGCCGCGGTCGCGTTGGCGGCATAGCCCACGGCCAGGCAGTTGCCGAACGCACCGAGAACCTGCTCGACAGGGTTGGGGGCGGTGTCTTCGCCACCCAGCCCCGTCGGCTCGTCCGAGGGCACCGGGGCGAAGTCGCGGCTTCTCGCCTCGGAGCGAAACCCGCCTTTCCATTCGACCGTCGACTTCCAGACGGTGTCCGCGGCGGCGGGCTCCTCCTGGATGGCCGACACGAGGTCGCCGACGGCGGCGATGTTGACTGAGTTGAGTGTGTTGATGGTCGTTGTCATGTTGATGTCCTTGGGAGGGCGCGCGCGGGCGCGCCAGGATTTGGATTCCGTGTCAGGGGACCGTCCGCTCTCAGCGGAGATCTGTCAGGACATCTGACATCGACGGATGCGAGCGCTGAGCGCCGGCGATCTAGGGATCGACTGCTCCACCTCGTTTCTCCTTTCACTCGCTGTCTTCACGCGCTCTTTCAAGCGTGCGCGAGCGGGAGAACCCGTCTCGGCTACTCATCGTTCAGGCATTGGCACCGTTGTCTTCCGGTTGCCGCGGCTTCACAGGGCCTGTCCCTCCGCCGCTCTTGATGAGCGCGTCTATGTGATCGGCTAGTAGAGCAAGTCAGGCGCCATGCGTCAAGATGCGGGGTCCGGAGACTCAGTCGACGGGGTCGAGCCGCAAGGTGTCCCCGAGAACCTCATCGCGGACCATGCGGTCGAGGGATCCTCCCGGTTGATACTTGCTGCGCAGCGCATCGGAGACGGTCTCGATGGTCTCGTCGTCGTCGACCGGCACCGCTTCGAACTCGATCGTGTCACCGGCAACGTGGATGGCGACGCTGGGGTTGGCCAGCGCCCGCTGGTACCAGTGACCCTCGTCACCTCGGACCGATCTCACGTAGACCTGGCCGTCGGCCACGACGATCCAGATGATGGTCCTCGTCGAGCCTGCCTCGGTGCGGGTCTCGACCTTCACCTCTTTGGTCGTGTCGATGTTCCTCAGTTGTTGGTCGGTGAGCGGCACACCCGGAACCTACCCCGTCCGGGCTCATCCCACTCCTGCTTCAGCCGACTTCGATCTCGCGCCACGAGACCCAGGAGGGGCTCTCGGTCGTCTCGATCCTGATCGCAACGACCGGTGTGGTGTCTTCGACCTCGATCTCGAGCACGTCGAACATGTCTGTGTCCTCGGAGACTTCCGCCAGCTTCACAAGGTCTCCCGAAGAGGTCCGCCCCCAAACGAGATGGGTGGTCGGCCCGGCAGGGTATTGGTCGACCACGAGCGTCACCACGCTCACGGATCGCTCCTCGCCGAGTGGGATCTCGATCCACTGCGGAGCATCAGAGCCCGACCCCCAGCCGGTTTCGACGTCACCGTCGACGGCCAGCTCCGGCGGGGAAGCAGGGAGCGACATCGAGGCTTGGGGCCGGTCGATTGCTCGGCCGGCGCCATCACAGATGTCGGCGAGGTCCTCTCCACAAAAGGCGGGAGCGCCGCCGAGGATGGTCAGCTCGACCGAGAGGTCGATGAGCTCTTCGGGTGGCACCGTGCGAGGGTCCTCGGAGAGGACCACCAGGTCCGCCAGCTTCCCCACCTCGATGCTCCCGACCTCGGTGTCTCTGTCCAGGGCGTATGCCGATCCCATGGTCATGATCCCCAGCGCCTCCTCGACGGTGATGGCGTGTTTGATGTGATAAGGCTCCGGGTCGCAGTGCGTGCCGTCCTCCAGGGTCTGCGCCCGGGTTACGAATCCGGAGAGGCTCGTCAATGGTCGGGAGTCGTGGAACACCGGGTAGTCGCCGTGCCAGGCGAAGACCGTCTCCGGGTTCAAGTCGAGTAGGTCGCGCCACGGCCACTCCCACTCCTGGTTCGCTATCGGTGTGGCGAAGCGAAATCGGTCGTCGCGTCCGAGATAGGCGCAGGTTCCGAACGATCCGAAGATCACGGCCACCGCACCGACTTCGTCGTAGCGGTCCCTCGTCTCGGGCCGGACCACTGCGTTGTGCTCGATGCGGTGCCGATTCGGGTTTCCCGAATCACCGATCACCATCTCCAACCCGTCCAGAGTGGCCTCCACGGCCCGGTCCCCGATGGCGTGGACAGCCACCTGGTACCCCGCTTCGTCATAGGGCGTGATCAGGGCTGCGATCTCCGCGGCATCGAAGTAGAGGTCGCCGTTGCCGCCGAAGGCGTGCTCGTAGGACACGGCCGGCGCGTTGCACGACCCCCCGTCGGTGAAGAGCTTGATCCCTCCGATCCGGAACAGCTCTCCACGGCCCCGGGTTGGTGGGAACTCGAACTGCCAGTCGCCAGTGCGATCGCCGCAGGCCGTGTCGGCGAGCAGATACGCACTTGTCCGCACGCGGATCAGACCCTCGGAGTCGAGTCGTTGCATCTCGGCGAGAAGCTCCGGGTCGACGGCGAGCTCACCAACCGTGGTGACCCCGGCCGTCAGCATGAGATCCTGGGTGGCCGCCGGTGTCTGCCCGTCGGAGAGGGCGGCCCCGTAGTAATGGGCGTGGGCGTCCACGAATCCGGGGATCAGCGCTCGACCCTCGAGGTCGAGGAGCTCGGTCTCCGGTCCGATCATGGCCTGCAGCTCGTCGGCCGATCCCACAGCCACGATCTCGTCACCTCGAACGGCCACCCCCTCGGCGTCGATCGATGCCGCCATCGTCAACACGGGCCCACCGGTGATGACCATGTCTGCGAACGCGACGTCGACGGGAGCAGTCGTCGTCGACGTCGTGTCCACCGTCGATGTCGACTGGCGACCAAACGTGGTCGTCGTGGCCGCGACTGTCGATGTGGTCTCGACGACGGACGCGCTGCATCCGGCCAGGCAGGTCAGAGCGGCCAGCCCCAAAGCCGTGATGGGCATGGGGGCGTGCCGACCGTTTGCCACGTCCTCAGCGGGCGGTCGACCCGGAGGCCGTCCGCGCCATCGTCGTCTTGACGGGTACACCACACATCGACTTATTATCGCCCTGACAACGCGCTCATCTAGAGCGGTGGAGGGACAGGCCCTTTGAAGCCGCGGCAACCGGAAGACAACGGTGCCAATGCCTGAACGATGAGTCCAGCTGTTGGCGGTATTCCGCTCGCAGCGCTCACCGAGCGCGTAAAAGCGATAGGAGCCCGAATCATGACACCGCCAAACCCATCCCACTTGACGACCCCCGAGATGTGCGTCTGTCTCCGCTCCCGGGTGGCACAGCCGATTCTCTAGTCGCAGACGCCAACCACCCTGGGAGCCAATCCGGCCGACCTTCGGTCTTGTTCGGCGTATCCCACCCATATCGAAATCAAGGAGAAGAAGTGACCACAACACAAGAGAAGTCAGCAAACAACGGAGTCAACGTCGAGCATCTGCTCGGCGCCCGCGATGCCCTGTCCGGTGCCCCCGAAGGTGCCAAGTTCACCTGGAAGGCCACCAACGAGTGGGTGCACGGCACCCATAGCGAGTCGGTCGTCGAGGAATACTTCGGTCTCGGCGACAACCAAGCCCATAAGTCGACCTTCTCGTTCAACGCCGACCACCCCGAGGTGTTCGCCGCCGAGGACAACGGGGCAACCCCCGTCGAGTTCGTGCTGGTCGGTTTGGCCAGCTGCCTGACGGCCGGTGTCGCCTCGGTGGCCCAGAACCGCGGGATCCAACTCAACTCGGTCAAGGCCACCATCGAGGGGGACATGGACATCCTCGGCATCCTCGGCGCCGACCCCGAGGTCCGCAACGGCTTCAACGGGATCAGGGTCAATTACGAGATCGACGCCGACGCCACCGATCAGGAGATCGAGGCCCTGGTTGCCCAGTCGCAAAAGCGCTCGGCGGTGTTCGACGTGATCACCAACCCGACGAACGTCGCGGTCACCGTCAACAGCTGACCCGGTGCCCGGCTCCGTGATCCGCACTCAGACCGTGGTGATCGGGGCCGGGCATGCCGGTCTCGCCGTCAGTCACCTCCTTACCGAGCGCGCCGTCGACCATGTCGTGCTCGAGCGTGGCGAGGTAGCCAACACATGGCGCAACGAGCGTTGGGACTCCCTTCGCCTCCTCACCCCCAACTGGCAGACGAGGCTGCCCGGCTTCGCCTATGACGGCGACGACCCCGACGGGTTCATGGCCATGTCGGAAGTGGTCGACTTCATCGAGCGCTATGCCGGCCACGTCGACGCGCCACTCGAGACCCACACCCCGGTGGAGTCGCTGCGCGCCGAAGAGGACCGGTATCACGTCGTGTCCGATGGCCGAGTTTGGGATGCGAGATCGGTCGTGATCGCCTCGGGGGGGTTCAACCGCCCAAAGGTCCCTGCCGTGGCCGTCGACTTGCCCGCCCGCATAGACTCGGTGACCGCCTTCGACTACAAGCGACCCGAGCAACTCCGGGACGGCGGCGTGCTGGTGGTGGGGGCCTCGGCAACCGGCATCCAGATCGCCGATGAGCTGACGCGGTCGGGGCGACCGGTGACAGTCGCGGTTGGAGAGCATGTGAGGATGCCACGTACCTATCGGGGTCGTGACATCCAATGGTGGCTGGAGCGCATCGGTCGGCTCGACGAGCGATACGACGAGGTCGACGACATCGTTCGGGCCCGGCATGTCCCCTCCCCGCAACTCGTGGGGACGCCTGACCGCCAGACACTCGACCTCAACGCCCTCACCTCCCGGGGCGTGCGTCTAGTCGGCCGCATCAGCGCCATCGACGAAGGTGTCGCATTCTTCTCCGGATCGCTGCGGAACGTATGCGCCCTCGCCGACCTGAAGCTGATCCGCTTGCTCGACATGATCGATGAGTGGTCGGGCGAGAACGGTGTCGACGGCGAAGTCGACCCGAGCGAGCGATTCCCCGACACCGTGGTCCCCGACGACCCGACACTCACGATCGACCTCGCCGACGGCAGCATCTCGACCGTGCTCTGGGCCACCGGCTACCGACCGGACTACTCGTGGCTCGACCTGCCCGTGCTCGATCGCAAAGGCGAGTTGAGACACGACGGGGGTGTGGTCGCAGATGCCCCCGGCCTGTATCGGATCGGGCTCAATTTCCTGCGGAGACGCAAGTCGAGCTTCATCCACGGGGCCGAGGACGACGCCACTTTCATTGCCGACCATGTCGCCGGCTACCTCGCATCGAGGTCACAGACCGTAGGGCACCTGCGCTGATGGCCCTGGTCGCACACTCCTCACTGCCCGCCTTCTCGGCGATGAGGGTCGAAGGGGTGCCTGTCGAGACTCCCGACGGGCGAGGCTCGGGGCGTCCGGAACTGTCGATCGGGCTTCTCAACCTGATGCCAGATGCGGCTCTGCGCGCCACCGATCGCCAGTTCGTCCGTCTGGTCGCGGCAGCGGCCGATGAGCTCGACATCTTCGTCTACCCCTTCACAGTCGCGGCCGAGTCACGGGGGGCGGAGGCACAACGTCATGTGGCCGACCACTACTCGACCTTCGACGAAGTCAAGGGGGCCGGTCTCGACGCACTGATCGTCACCGGTGCCAACCCCGCTGAGGACGACCTGGAACGCGAGGCCTTCTGGGATGGGCTGGGCGACGTGCTCGACTGGGCCCAAGAGTCCACATCCTCGATCCTCTGCAGCTGCCTCGCCACCCACGCCGTCCTGCAGAAGTACCGGGGGACGGTGCGAAAACGGCTTCCCGACAAGATGTGGGGCCTCTATCAGCACCAGATCCTGGTCGATCACCCCCTTCTCGAAGGTCTCGACGATCCGATCGAGGCACCTCACTCACATTGGTACGACGTCACTCGGTCGGAGATGGAGGCGGCCGGTATCACCGTCCTCATGGAGAGTGATGAGGCCGGAGTCCACATGGCGGTCGACGACGCCGACTCCTATGTGTTCTTCCAGGGTCATCCCGAGTACGACCCGGTGAGTCTGCTCAAGGAGTACCGCCGGGAGCTGGGCCGCTTCTTCCGCGGGGAGCGAGACGACTACCCACCCGTACCCGCCCACTATTTCACCACCGCGGCGCTGGAGAGACTCGATGCGTATCGCCCGGTCCTGGAGCAGGCCCGTGCCGACGGAGTCGATCCTCCCCGTCTCGTCGAGACTGAATTCGTTCCCAAAGAGCCCCATCGCTGGAACGAGCAAGGTCGGGTGATCTACCGGAACTGGCTCGTGGGTATGGTCGCCGAAAGTTCCTGACTGCGAATTCACACATCGGTGGTCACGCGATTATTCTTTCCGAGAACCCCGCGCTCTCGATCAGTGATGCGCGTTCGGGGGTGGTGTAATAGGTAACACGACAGGTTCTGGCCCTGTTATTGAGGGTTCGAGTCCTTCCCCCCGAGCCAGAGCTGAACCAGTTCAGCTCTGAACCTGGTCCCGTCGTCTAGCCCGGTCAGGACGCCGGCCTCTCAAGCCGGAAACGGGAGTTCAAATCTCCTCGGGACTACCAGGAAAACCCCTGCTGAGCAGGGGTTTTGCTTCAGTCGAGCCAAACCAAACTTTCAGGCCGGACCCAGGAGCCCGAACTCGTCCCCATACCGATCGATGAGAACTTGGGCGTATATGAGGAGATCTTCGACCCGTTTTCCACTCGGTTGGGATGTGGACCACAACTCGAGGTTCTCGAGACGATTGTCCAGCTTGTCCCCGCTGACATGGTGAACGTTCTCGTCTCCTCGTAGGGGCCGGTCCAGGTGTTTGGCCATAACCAACCTGTGCTCGGCAATCGATCGTTGGCCCTGAGAGAGATGGCGGAGCTCCTGGGGGACAGGCACCCATCGATATCCATGGCTGACGAAGCCATCTCCGGTGACCTTCTTGATTGGCACATCAGCGAGAGGGTCTCCGTGAGCGAGGATCCTCTTGTAATGAGCGCCGCAATAGCCCTTGGCCTGCACGTCTCCGTCGCAGCCCTCGATGCGGCACTCCTTGAAGCTTCCCCGCAGCGCCGTCTGGATCTCCTGGTTGGCTCGCAGCAGTCGCTGGTAGTGACCGTGACAGAGACCTCTGGCGTCAACGTTTTCGTTGCAGCACTCGACCTTGCATCGACCCCTGGATCGTAGGGGCCCGGGTGGTCCCGGATCGCCGGTCTTGAGGACTCGTCGATAGTGCATCTCGCAGAACCCGCGCGTGGTGGCGCTCAGTTGACAATCCTCTACCCGGCAGATGTCTCCCATGTCTCGAAAGTACGGGGCGAGGGTGACAGATTCAGCCCAACTGCTCGGCGAGGACCTCGGGGTCGTCGGTGGGCAGGTCGCAGATGAATCCTCGGCACACGAACGCCCGGGTGGCTCCGGAGCCATCTCTGCCTTCGAGGAGGGGAATAACACCAGAACCAGTAGCCGAGGGGGCCAGGACGACGTCGGGCCGGTACCTGCTCCAGTAGATGGCCGCCAGACCGGCCCAATCCTCGCCGACGACGGCCATCTCACGCGGATCGAGTGAGGAATGGGCTACGGCTAGATGGTGCCCCACCATCGACGGGTAGCGGTCGGCGAACAACGCCACGGCTCCGAGGGCCCGGTGCGCCGTCTCCCGCAATTCCTGGTTGCCCGTGTATGAAGCAGCCATCAGCAGCGCCTCGGAGGCGAGAGCGTTGCCGGACGGCAGCGGGTTGTCGGTCACATCGAGGGGCCGTTTCAACAGATCATCGGAGTCTGCTGCGGTGTTGTAGAAGCCACCCTCGGGTCGGGCGAACCTCTCGAGCCCGGCGACGAGGGAGATGGCCACCTGGTACCAGCGCTCCTCACCGGTGGCAGCGAAGAGCGTGAACAGGCCAACTGCCATTGCCGCGTGGTCGTCGAGAAAGCCGGCGACGGAGGTGCGGCCGTCGCGCCACGATCGCATCAACTTGTCGTCGACCACGAGCCTTTCGAGTGCGAATGCCGCTGCATCTAGAGCCAGGTCGAGATAGTGGTCAGCATCGAGGGCGGCGCCAGCCTCGGCGAATGCCCGGATGGCCAAACCGTTCCACGAGGCAATGACCTTGTCGTCGAGCGCCGGTCGAGTCCGGTTCGAACGAACGTCGAGAAGGGCTCTCTTGGCCTCGTCCAGACGCTCCGGCCTGCTGTCTCCGACCACATTCAAGATGTTGGATCCCTCGAAGTTGCCCGTCCCGGTCAGCCCGTAGTACTCGATGACCGGCCCCGCAGCATCCCCGAGGACCTCCCGGAATTCGTGCGGCGTCCATACGTAGAACTTGCCCTCGACGCCCTCCGAGTCGGCGTCTTCAGATGAGAAGAAGCCTCCGTCGACGTGACGCAGATCTCGCTCCAGATAGTCGAGGGTGGAACGGGCGACGTCGAGGAAGTCGGCCCGGCCGAACTCGACCCCGGCCCAGAGGTACAGCCGGGCGAGTTGGGCGTTGTCGTAGAGCATCTTCTCGAAATGGGGGACCAGCCAATGCGCATCCACCGAATAGCGGGCGAACCCGCCACCGATCTGGTCGTGGATCCCACCCGCCGCCATCTCTTCGAGAGTCTTGGTCAGCATGGGGCCTGCCTGGGAAGCCCAATCCTCCTCGTGGATGCGAAGCAGATACTCGAGGACCGGCTGTTGGGGGAATTTCGGGGCGCCTCCGAAGCCCCCGTGCACCCGGTCGAAGCTGGTCTCGATCTGCCGGAAGGCCTGAGCCAGGGTCTCTGCGTCCGGCGCCGATCCGCCTGGAACGGCGCGGGAGATGGCTCCGACCAGTCTCTGGGCTTGTTGCGCCACCTCATCGCGACGGGTGGTCCAGGCGTCCCACACGGCATCCATGACCTGCTGGAACGACGGCATCCCGTGATGCGGAGCCTTGGGGAAGTAGGTGCCGGCGTAGAACGGTCGACCGTCCTGGTCGAGCCAGACCGTCATCGGCCACCCGCCCTGGCCTGTCATCGCCTGGACGGCCTCCATGTACACGGAGTCGACATCGGGCCGCTCCTCCCTGTCGACTTTGACGTTCACGAACCGCTCGTTCATCACCCGGGCGGTCTCCGGGTCCTCGAAGGACTCGTGAGCCATCACGTGACACCAGTGACAGGCTGCGTAACCGACGCTGAGCAGAAGGGGGACATCGCGTTCCCTGGCCGCGTCGAAGGCCTGGTCACCCCACTCCCACCAATCGACAGGATTGTCCTGATGTTGGAGCAGATACGGTGAGGTCGCCGATGCGAGATGGTTGGACATCGTCATCAACGGTAGGCCGCCTCGGTGGTCCGTCGGATCGCGGCCTAGCCTCGGCGTGGTGACGACCGAGACACGGCCCGAGAGAGTGACGGCCCATTTGCATTCCCGAGACCTTTTCCGAGTGGCCTCGGCGGCGACGGTGAATTGGTGAGGTCTCTCCTCCTCATGAGACATGCCAAGTCGGACTGGAACGCCGACTACGAGTCGGATCACGATCGTCCCCTGAACGAACGCGGTGTGCGGAGTGCCCGGGCCGTCGGCAAGGCCTTGGCCGCCGATGACGCCGTGCCCGATCTGGTGATCACCTCCTCGGCGACGAGGGCGAGGACCACCGCCGAGCTGGCGGCGTCGGCAGGAGACTGGCAGTGTGAGATCGTCGTAGAGCCCCGTCTCTACGGGTCGGGCGCCGACACGGTCGTCCAGGTCGCCACGGCTGCTCCGGATGTCGACAGGCTGATGCTCGTGGGTCATCAACCAACCTGGTCGGTCCTGGTGTCGATGCTCAGTGGCGATCGCGTCGAGATGAAGACGGCGACGGTGGCCGTGCTCGACTTCGACGTGGCGGACTGGTCGGAGTTGGGTCGAGCGCAGGGAGTCGTGACCCGCGTCTACCACCCTCGTGACCATCTCGGGTAGCCGCGACCGGTCAGTGGCTAACGTCACGACATGCGCAAACTCGCTCTCTTCTCAGTATTTGTCGGCCTGTTGCTGGCTGCCTGCTCGCCCGGAGATGCCGCGGGCGACACGACGACTTCGCTCGCTGCGGAGGTGACCACCTCCGAATCGGGCTCGACGGACACAACCGAGCCCCCGCCTGAAGCCACCACGACGACGATGGCGGACGAGGAGACGACGACGACTGCGGCGGCGACGGGCGGCGCCTCCTGTGTCGAAGGCTCATGGGTGTTTGGCGCCGAGACGTTCCTCGCGGCGATGGAGTCGGCGATGACCGACGCCGACATGGCCGGGGCCGAGGTGGAGCCGACTGACGGCACCTACACGGTCACCTTCGAGCCCGACGGGACTTTCACCGGGGTCAGGGACGAGTGGGGGTTTGCGGTCGACTCACCCGACGGGAGGATCGTCATCGAGATGGATGGGACCGAAACGGGTACCTGGTCTGCGGACGGCTCCACGATGACCGTTCAGATGGACGTCTCCGACGTTCAGGTCTCGGCTCGGGTCGAAGCCGATGGCCAGTCCTTCGAGCTCCCGACATCGCCGGTGCAGGTGCCCGAAGCGATCGCGGAGTCGAGCCCGTACCAGTGCGACTCCGACACGCTCTCCGTCAACACCGGGGAGTTCATGTTCGTTTTGGATCGGGCCTGACTTGACCTGGAAACTCGACTGCGGCTCCTACACCCTTTTCGTCATCGAGGACGGCTACTACTGGCGCGACATGGCGCCCTACGACGCTCGGGCGACCGAGCAGGATTGGCGCTTCCACCCCAAGAACGACAAGGGGCAGGCTCGGCTCAACTTCGGCTGCTATCTCATCACCGACGGAGACCGAACGATCATGGTCGACGCCGGTATCGGCGAGATCGACCAGGAGGGGATGACCGCCGGGCTCATGCCCCAGGCTGTCGACGCTCTCGGGATCTCCCGCGAGTCGGTCCAGACGGTGATCTACTCGCACATGCACTACGACCACATCGGTGGGAGTCAGCGCGGGGGCAACATCGTCTTTCCCAACGCCCGGCAGCTGTTCCACGTCGAGGAGTGGAATCACTGGAAGAGCGTCGAGGGCGAATTCGGCGAGGCGGCAAAGCGGATCATGCAGCCTCTGTTCGACGCCGACGTCGTCGACTTCATCGACAAGGACACCGAGGTCATCCCGGGGGTCACGGCGGTCGAGTCCTTTGGCCACACGCCGGGTCACCTCACCGTGAGCGTCATGTCCTCGGGTACCAGGACTCTGATCGGCGGAGACCTGAGCAATCACCCGTTCCAGGTGGAGCATCCCCATTGGAGCCTGCCCGTCGACAACGATCACGAGATGGCGGGCAAGACCCGGGACCGTGTCTTCGAGTCCATCAGGGACACCGACACCACCTTCGTTGCCGGCCACTACCCCATGCCCGGCGTGGGCACGATCGTCACCGACGACGGGGTGCGTGTGTATCGACCCGGGGCTCCGGCGAAGGTCGGCTGACAACGCGTATCAGACGGATGTCTCGTCGCTCTATCCGAACGTAGGGGGACCATGAAAGGGGAGCCCCAGGGGGCACTAGACAGAGGGCTCCCCTTTCATCGAGTGCCACGTCACACCGTCGGCCGGCATACGATCCCCACTTCGTCATGAGCAACAACCTCGACGGAACCTGGATCGTGGCCGCCTACAGGTCGGGAGACGAGCTGGTGACGCCAGACGAGCACGCTCCCCAGGCCGTGTTGACCATCGACGGTGCCTCGATCTCGGGGACGATGGGGATCAACCGGTTCGCGGGTCGAGTCGAGGGCGGGCTCGTCGTGAGTCCGCTGGCCACGACGCGCATGGCGGGTCCACCGGATCTGATGGACCAGGAGTCGACTCTGCTGCGTCATTTGGCGGAAGCAGACCTCATCGAGGTCGACGGCGATGGAATGACCATGGGCAAAAATGGGTTGAACACGGTGGAATTGAGAAGGT
>JBAPYG010000140.1:0-5123 GCA_049284615.1 Acidimicrobiia bacterium | reverse complement strand
TGCCGCCCCGCCCCGGTCGCCATCCGGATCACAACGGGAACGTTGAACTGGCCCCCCGACATGTGCAGGTAGAGATCTGCGGTGTTGACGATCTGGTCGAGGGCGAGAAGCGAGAAGTTGACCGTCATCACCTCCACGATCGGGCGCATCCCGCCCAGGGCGGCACCGATCCCGGCGCCAACGAAGGCCGATTCCGACAGGGGTGTGTCCCGGATTCTCTCCGGACCGAACTCGTCGAGCATGCCCTTGGACACCGCATAACAACCCCCGTAGTGGCCGACGTCCTCACCCATCAAAAAGACTCTGTCATCCCGACGCATGGCCTCGGACATCGCTTCTCTGATGGCTCCCCGGTAGGTCGTCGTGCTGGCGGCTGTCCCCACATCGGTCATGGCGCTGGAACCTCCGAGTACACGAAACGACTCAGATCTTCCACCGGCTCCCAAGTGCCGGCTTCGGCGAAGGCCACGGCTCGATCCACCTCTGCTCGGGCACGACTTTCCATCCCCGCCCAGTCCTCATCAGAGAGCGCTCCTTGTTCTGTGAGACGCACCCGGGCCAGTTCGATGGGGTCGCGACCCTTCCACTGCTCGACCTCTTGTTTGGGCCGGTAGAGCTCCGGATCGAACATCGAGTGTGCCCGGAAGCGGTAGGTTCGCAGCTCGAGGAAATGGGGACCCCCGCCCGATCTCACCGATTCTGCGGCCCTGCGCGCCGCTTCGTGGACTGCGAAGACATCCATGCCGTCCACCTCCCAAGCCGGCATCTGGTAGCTGGCCGCCTTGAGTGTCAGCCGGGTCTGTGACTCGGAGAGCTCCAGGGCTGTGCCCATGGCATAGAAATTGTTCTCACAGCAGAAGAGGACAGGAAGCTGCCACAGGGCGGCGAGGTTCATCGCTTCGTGGAACTCGCCCTCCGCCACGGCGCCCTCCCCGAAGAATACTGCGGTGACCTGGGCTCGATCGCTCATCCGGTCGGCGAGGGCGAGCCCAACGGCAAGGGGAAGACCGCCACCGACTATCGCGTTGCCACCGTAGAACCTCGTCGAAGCGTCGAAAAGGTGCATGGAGCCGCCCCGACCCCGGCTGCATCCCTCCGCCTTGCCGTACATCTCGGCCATGACGACGCCGGGGTCCATGCCCCTGGCCAGGGCGTGTCCGTGCTCGCGGTAGGTGGCTACGACCGCGTCCCCCGGTAGCAACGCCTGCATGACCCCGGTGGCTACGGCTTCCTCCCCGATGTAGAGATGGAGGAACCCACGTATCTTCTCCGCTTGGTACAACTGGGCGCATCTCTCTTCGAAGCGCCTGATGCGCAGCATCTGCTCGAGCAGATGCTTCTCGTGCGTGTTGTCTGTCATTCCGATTCCTCACCTTCGAGGGTCGACGTGTCCCCGGTGGGTAGCCCCAGCTCCCAGGCCTTGAGCAGTCTCCGCATGATCTTGCCGGAGCGCGTGTGGGGGAGGTCCTGACAGAGCTCGATCTCACGTGGTGCCACCGAGGCTCCGAGCCTGACCCGTCCCCATGCGATCAACTCCTTGCGAAGCTCCTCGGACCAGACGTGACCCGTGTTGAGCGCTACGAAGGCCTTGACTATCTCCCCTGCAACTGGATCTGGCTTGCCGATGACTCCGGCTTCCGCGACGGCCTCGTGTTCGATGAGAGCGGATTCCACCTCGAATGGGCCTATGAGATGGCCGGCGGACTTGATCACATCGTCCCCGCGACCGACGAACCAGTAGTAGCCGTCCTCGTCTCTCTCTGCCAGATCACCGGATCGATACCAGCCGCCGACGAAACTCCTGGCGTATCTATCGTCCATGCTCAAGTATCCCCGGAACATCGACGGCCAACCGGGCCGTAGCGCCAACTCGCCTTCCGTGAGCGGCCTGGTCTCCTCCAGGGCGGTCCCATCGGGGTTGAGACAGATATCTCCCCTGTCGTCCCGGCGAAGTATGGCGGCCTCGATCCCGGGCAGTGGGCGGCCCATCGAACCAGGGCGAACTGGTTCGCCGATGTAGTTGGCGATCATGATCCCCCCGGTCTCCGTCTGCCACCAGTTGTCGTGGATCGGGAGGCCGAGCACCTTTTCACCCCAGACCACCGCCTCGGGGTTCAATGGTTCGCCGACACTCGCCACAAACCTCAGAGACGACAGGTCATGGCCTCTCGCCACCGCCTCTCCGGACTTCATCATCATCCGAACAGCAGTCGGGGCCGTGTACCAGACGTTGACACCGTGGTCCTCGACGATCCGATACCAGCGGTCCGCCTCAAAGTCGCCCTCATCGATGATCGAAGTCAGCCCGTGGGTGAGCGGGGCGACGATCCCATAGGACATCCCGGTGACCCAGCCAGGATCGGCCGTGCACCAGTACACGTCCTCAGGATGCAGGTCCAGGGCATACAGGGCGGAGACGTAGTGATGCAGGACCGCCCGGTGAACGTGGACGGCGCCTTTCGGGGCGCCGGTCGTCCCGCTGGTGAAGTGAAGGAGGGCCATGTCCTCACCGTCCATCGGGGTGGCGGGGGTCGATGGATCACCGCCCTTCAAGAGCTCATCGAATGAGACGGTCCCCCCGATGGGCTCTCCGACCACGATGACATGTTCGAGATCGGGCAGCTGATCCCGAATCGGCTCCACCTTCCTGCGGTAAAGGGAAGACGTGGTGACGAGGGCCCTCCCTCCACCAAGGCTCATGCGTGTCCGGATCGGCTCGGGTCCAAAGGCGGAGAACAGCGGGGCGGCGACGCTGCCGTTCTTCAGGGTTCCGAGCGTGGCGATATAGAGCTCGGGGATCCTGGTCGCCAGCATGAATACCCGGTCGCCTCGCCCCAGACCCAGGCCCCGCAATCCGGAGGCAAACCGCGAGCTGGCCTCGGCGAGCTCGGCGTATGAGTACTCTTTGTAGTCGCCCTTCCTCCCCAGCCAGCGGATAGCTGTCCGGTCTCCGGCAGAGGCGACATGACGGTCGACAGCCTCGTGGGCGATGTTCCACCTCCCCCCGGGAAGACCGTCGAGAAGGGACTCGGCTGTTTCCCAGCTGAACGAGGAGCGGGCCGACTCATAGTCCCCCATGTTGGGACGTAACCGGAACGGGCCCTTCCGTTCGATGGGCGAGTAGCTCTCCATCTCGCCTCGACCATGCCACGAGGTCGGCGACTTCCCTAGGGGCCAAATACCCGAGCTCACACCGGAAAGTCCCAAAAGGGGGCCATGGTCACCTCTCCGGGGACGAAGTCCTCTGGTCAGGACCGAGAGCGAGTCCGATCATCGAGGGATGCAAACGCGAATCATCGAGACTCGATCGATAGGGAGTCGCTCGACGGCGGTGATGAGCACCGATATCGACATTGGCGAAGTGGGTGATTGGCTCTCTCGCGTGTTCCCCGAGGTCGATCGACACTTGACGGCTTCGGGCAATCCCCCGATCGGCCCGCCATTCGCCAGGTTCCACCGCGTGACCGATGGCCGGTTCCAAGTGGAAGCCGGATATCCCGTCGCCCGGCCGGTGGCCTCGTCAAATCTCGTCCACGGATCGAGCCTGCCCTCGGGAACGGTCGCCGTGACAACTCACCTCGGTCCCTACGACGAGATAGCGGAAACATATGAGGCATTGTTCGCCTGGATCGCGTCGCGAGACTCCACTCCGACCGGAGACCATTGGGAGGTCTACTTCAGCGGGCCCGACGAGGCCTCCAGCACATGGCGAACGGTCATCTACCAGCCATACCGCCCGGTGTGAGTGCGCATCGGATCCCGAGACGCCAGCGCCGCAGAGAGGGTGCCAGCGACTCCCGGCGTCATGGTGGATGGGGACGATGATCGAATGGTGAGAAAGGAGCCCCGCAGATGAACGCCCCGAATCGGTATGTGAGGTGGTTCGGCGACCTCGGCGTCGACGACGTGGCCGACGTCGGTGGCAAGAACGCCTCTCTCGGCGAGCTGTATCGAGAGCTCAGGCCCCTGGGGGTCAGGGTCCCCAACGGCTTCGCGATCACCGCCGGGGCATATCGGGAGACCCTCAGAGCCGGAGGGGTTTGGGCGAACCTGTCCGAAGTGCTCGAAGGGTTGGACAAGTCCGATGTCCTCGATCTTGCCAGGCGGGCCAGGCTTGCCCGTGAAATGGTGTACCGATGCTCCCTCCCCGCTCGGATCAGCGACGAGATCGTCGCCGCGTACGGGGAACTCGTTTCGGAGTATGGCGACGATCTGAGCGTGGCCATCAGGTCCTCGGCCACCGCCGAGGACCTGCCCACCGCGAGCTTCGCCGGCCAGCACGAGACCTATCTCAACGTGCACGGGCCCGAACGCGTCCTCGAGGCGACCCGTCGATGTTTCGCATCGCTATTCACCGACCGCGCCATCTCCTACCGCATCGACAAGGGGTTCGATCACCTGAGCATCGGGCTCTCGGTGGGTGTGATGAAGATGGTGCGCTCCGATCTCTCCTCCAGCGGAGTGTTGTTCACACTCGACACCGAGACCGGTTTCGAGGACGTCGTTTTCATAACTGGTGCCTATGGCCTCGGTGAGAACGTGGTCCAGGGTCTGGTCGATCCGGACGAGTTCTACGTCCACAAACCCACATATCGGCTGGGGCATCGGGCGGTGCTGCGACGCAAGCTCGGGCTGAAGCAGGCCCGAATGGTCTATTCCCAGGGTCGTGGTGGCCAAACGACATCGAATGTCCCGACACGGGACGCCGAGCGCGACCGCTTCTGTCTGACCGACGATGAGGTCTTGACCCTCGCCGGCTATGGCATCGCCGTCGAGCGCCACTACAGCGAGCGTGTCGGGCACACCATGCCCATGGACATCGAATGGGCGAAGGACGGTATCGACGGCGAGCTGTATCTCGTCCAGGCCCGCCCCGAGACGGTCACCTCACAACGGGAGAGAACGTCGATACGGGAGTATCGGGTCAGTCCGAGCTCAGCGCCGCTGACTCAAGGTCGCGCGGTGGGCACGAGTGTCGCCGTGGGCCCGGTCCGGGTGATCAAGTCGACCGCGGAGCTGTCGTCGTTCCAGCCGGGCGAGGTGCTCGTCGCCGACGCCACGACACCAGATTGGGAGCCGGTGATGAAGAGTGCCGCTGGCATCGTCACCAATAGGGGCGGGCG
>JBAPYG010000139.1:0-5918 GCA_049284615.1 Acidimicrobiia bacterium | reverse complement strand
GACCAGGGCTCGTCTCGCCCTCGGCGCCGGTGTCACTCTCATACTCGACAAGGGTTGGGGCGACGACACCGTCATCCGCGCAGTCGACGCCCTCGCCCCCGAGGAACGTCCTGAGATCGAAGCGGCGGCGCGGATCCTCGCCGTCCCCGGTGGCTACTACGAGGACTTCGCCCTCGAGATCGAGCCCGAGGAGATTGGCCCGCTCGTCCGGCGACAGGCGGCGGCGGGCAAGGGCTGGGTGAAGATCATCGGCGACTGGCCCCGACGAGGCATGGGCCCGATGCCCAACTTCACCGAGGACGAGCTGCGCCGCGCCGTGGCCGAGGCCGATGACGTGGGGGCCCGGGTCGCCGTTCACACCATGGCTCGTGAGGTCCCTTCCCAGGCTGTGGCGGCCGGGGTTCACTCCATCGAGCACGGGCTGTTCCTGAGCGAGGACGATCTGTCGGTCCTCGGCGCCCGGGGAGGGATGTGGGTCCCGACTCTCCTCCGGAACGAGGCGACGATGGCAGATCTCGGCCCCGAGTCGAGCGGGCGCAGGTTGTTCATGGAAGGTCTCCAACATGTGCGCGCTCTCCTGCCCCTGGCAATCGAGGCCGGGGTCGAGGTCCTGGCAGGCACCGACCTCGCCGGTGCGCCCGCAGATGTGGCAGCCGAAGCCCTCCGTCTGATCGACTACGGGTTGTCGGGCGCGCAGGCAGTTGCGGCAGTGTCGACCAGCGGATTTCGAGCCACCGACCGCGACTTCGTCTTCGCACCCGGGGCACCCTCCAACGCGGTCTTCTTCGCCGCCGACCCGGTGACCGAGCCGGCGGTGCTGGCGCATCCCTCGGCGGTGATCAGGCTGGGTCGTCTGTTGTGAGGCTGGTGCTGGCCTCCGGATCGCCGCGCCGGGCCGTGCTGCTCACCCAGCTCGACCTGGAGTACGAGGTTCACCCATCTGACATCGACGAGTCGCGACGGCCCGGAGAGCCGCCCGCCGGCTACGTCGAGCGGTTGGCGCGGGAGAAGGCCCTCGCCGGATGCGTGCCGGGTGTGGTGACGGTCGCCGCCGACACTGCCGTGGTTCACCAAGGGCATGTGATGGGCAAGCCGGCACACCCTCAGGAGGCGCGCTCGATGCTGGTCCGGCTCCAGGGGACGGCCCATGAGGTCTTCACCGGAGTTGCGGTCTGCAAGGACGGGTCGGTCGTTTCGATGGTCGATGTCACCGAAGTGGCCATGCTTCCCATGACGGATGAGGAGATAGCCGACTACGTCGACACCGGCGAGCCGATGGACAAGGCAGGCGCCTATGCCATCCAAGGAAGAGGGGGCGAGTTCGTGGCGTCGGTGTCCGGCAGCCCGTTCACAGTCGTCGGGCTCCCCCTCCATCTCCTTCGCCGGCTGATGAGAAGCGTCGGCGCCGATCCCGATCAATTCCGTCGCCGGTCTAAGTTGTAGGGCGATGAAGCGAACCCTCATTGGCCTCATCGTCGTGGTCGCCGCATGTAGCCCTGGAGACGCCGCGGGCTCCACCACCTCCTCGACCACGACCTCCCTCGCTCCCACCACGACACAGCCTTCCCCCACGACCACGATCGCTCCTGCGACGACCACGACGATCGCCCCAACCACGACGACGACGATCCCGGAGGGGACAACGACGACAAGTGCCGACCTCGAGGGCAACTGGGCCGATGGCCCCCTCGTGACCACGGACTTCGCCGCCCTGGGCTGGTGGGACGGCTCCGGCTGGCGCAGCGCCGAGACGGAAGGCGCTTTGCCAGTGGTTGGCGGTGAGGACTATCAGGTGATCGTGGAGAGCTCGATCGGGCGGACCACCGGCGGCCCCCAGACGACCGTGTGTGAGCCGCTCGGGCTGCTCGGAGTGGACTTGGCGGATCCCGGCCTCCTCGGTGTGTTCCCGGGGCCTTTCGGGGTGGCCATCTCTGCGCCCTGGCCGCTCCAGCCCCACTTCTTCGAGGTCGGCTCGGACGACGGCACGTACGGCGCCATGGCCTCCGAGCTCCTGGCGAGCCGTGGGCTCGACGTTCCCGAACCCGTCATCAAGCAGGTGGTTCGCACCGACCTCGAGGGTGATGGCGTCAACGAGGTGGTGGTAGTGGCCGAGGACGTGACTCCAGGGTTCATCATGGAGGTGGGTGACTACTCGATCGCCTTCCTGCGCAGGGTCATCGACGGAGACGTGCAGTCGCTGGTGCTCGAGGAGAGCGTGGTGTTGGGGGAGGACGAGCAGTTCGCTGGCGCCCACACGATCGGCACGGTCGCCGACCTGAACGGTGATGGGACGATGGAGATCGTCACCGATTCGGCCTTCTTCGAAGGATTCGCCGTGACCGTCTGGGAGTATGTCGACGACGATCAAGGCATGACCATCCGTCTCCAGGCGGGCTGTGGCAGCTGATGGAGAACCCGTTCACCGATCGCCCCACATACGTCGCCCATTCGGGCTTGGAGCTGACCGACGCCTCGGTCGACCACTGCGAGGGGCGCATCGAGATCAACGAGAACCATCATCAGCCCTACGGCGTGGTCCATGGGGGCGTCTATTGCATGATGATCGAGACCCTGGCCTCGACTGGAGCCGCGCTATGGGCCATGGACCAAGGGATGGGGGGCGCCGTGGGCGTGTCGAACAAGACAGACTTCATCCGGGCCACCAGCGAAGGCGTCTTGCTGGGCCAGGCCACACCTATACACCGCGGTCGCACCCAGCAGTTGTGGCAGGTCGACGTGACCCGAGAGTCGGACGGCAAGCTGGCCGCTCAGGGGCAGGTTCGCCTCCAGAACGTGGGACAGATCGAGTTCTGAGAGGTGCCCGAGGGGGACAGCGTTGCAGGTGATGCGGCCCGGCTCCGTCCGGTGCTCCTCGGAAACCGGATCGAAGCTGTTGCCGGGACCTCATCGCGTGTTCGGGCCAACTCCCCGCGTCTTCTCGACGCCACGGTCACCGAGATTCGGACGGCGGGGAAGCATCTGGTGATGGACTTCTCCAGCGGGTACTCACTCCACATCCATCTCGGAATGTCGGGGAGGTGGGAGATCGGTGATCGCGACCGCCGCCCCCACGGTTCGGCTCGTGTCGTCCTCTACACCAGCACCCACCAGGCGGCCTGCTATTCGGCACCGTCGATCGACGTCGATCGAACCGGGCTCATCGACCGCGCCCTGACTCATCTCGGACCCGACGTCGTCACGGGTCTCGACGTGGACGTGTTCGTCAGACGAGCCCGCTCCCGGGGAGATCGCCCCATCGCGGCAACGCTCCTCGATCAGCGCGTGATGTCAGGTGTCGGCAATGTGTACAAGTCCGAGTTGCTCTTTCTCGCCGGCATCCACCCTTGGACGAGGACTGCCGACGTCACCGATGAACAGCTCCGGGATCTGGGCGGCCGGGCGCACCACCTCGTTTCGGCGAACGTTGGGCAGAGACGGACGACCACCGGCTCCCCTCGCCGGGGACAGGAGACCTGGGTCTACGGTCAGGCCGGCCATGGGTGCGTGAGATGTGGCACCCGAATCGAGCTCGGGCGACTCGACGGACGGGTCACCTACTGGTGCCCGACCTGTCAGCCGGCCCGCTTCGAGCCCTCCTGACCATCGACTCGGGGTTGGCAGACCCGTCAAATACCATGGCCTGACCATGTCTTTGGTGATAGGCCCTCTTCACGTCGACCCACCGGTGGTGTTGGCGCCGATGGCCGGGGTCACCAACGCTCCCTTCCGACGTCTCTGCCGCGAGTTCGGGGCCGGCCTCTACGTGTCCGAGATGATCGGCGCTCGTGGGCTGGTGGAACGGAGCGAGAAGACCCTCGCCCTGGCCCGCTTCGACCCCGATGAGGTCCCCCGTTCGATCCAGCTCTACGGCACCGACCCGGGCGCGCTCGGCGAAGCGGTCTCCTACCTGGTCTCCGAAGAGCGGGCCGACCACATCGACATGAACTTCGGCTGCCCCATGGGCAAGGTGACCCGTCACGGTGGCGGGGCGGCGCTTCCCTGGAAGACCGATCTGTTTCGGTCGATCGTCAGGGCCGCCGTGTCGAGCTCGGGCGACGTGCCCGTGACCGTCAAGTTCCGCAAGGGGATCGACGACGAGCACCTCACCTTCCTGGAGACCGGTCTAGTCGCCGAAGACGAAGGTGCCGCCGCCGTGGCTCTGCATGCCCGAACCGCACGCCAGCTCTACTCGGGCACCGCCGATTGGGATGCCATCGCCGCGCTCAAGGAGACGGTGACCTCGATCCCCGTTCTCGGCAATGGGGACGTCTGGACTGCTCAGGACGCGGTGCAGATGATGGACTCGACCGGATGCGACGGTGTGGTCGTGGGACGTGGATGTCTCGGCCGCCCCTGGCTGTTCCGCGATCTCGCCGACGTCTTCGCCGGTCGGGAGCCACAGGCGCCGCCGAATCTCGGCCAGGTGGGTCGGATCATGGTTCGACATGCCGAGCTCCTCGTCGAGCACTTCGGAGACCCGTTCGGGATCCGTCTCTTCCGTAAACACCCCTCGTGGTATCTGAAGGGGTTCCCGGCCGGACCGGCGCTCAGGGACGCCATGGCTCGCGTCTCGTCGGTCGACGAACTGAGTCAACTCGTCGACCGGCTCGACCCCGAGGTCCCCTTCCCGACGGGGGCCGACCGGATGGTCCGGGGTCACAGCCATGGTCCCCGCCCGGTGCGTCTGCCCCATGGCTTCCTCGACGACCGCGCCGGTGACAGACTGGGACGGGATGCGGAAAAGGTGGTGAGTGGGGGCTGACCGCACGTGATGTGCCATCAGCAACCGCTGAGGTGGCCCGGCGCACAACAGACCGCGTCGTCGGGATCAGCGGGTGGCGAAGCCGGCCACCGCCGTGAGGAAGAGATGGGCCATGATGTCCGTCGTCTGCTGGGCCGGGTCGGCGGTCGGGTCGACCTCGACGAAATCCATGGCCGTGATCGTCGGATGAGCCGCACATCGCGATACACCCTCCGCCAGTTGACGCACCGTGAGGCCACCGGGGCGGGCCCCTGGGCAACCCGGGGCGAAGACCCGGTCGAGTACGTCGATGTCGACATCGACGTAGATGGAGTCGCAATGGGCTTCGAGCCGGCCCAGAGCCGTCCCGACGGTCTCTCTCATCCCAACTTGTTCCACATGGCCGACGGTCATCGTAATGATCCCGGCGTCGTCGCAGTATCGGCGGTAGGTCTCCGAGTTGGAGAAAGAGTGGACTCCAATCTGGACGATGTTCCGGCCGGGAAGACCGTGCTCCTCGACCAGACCGCGAATGGGGTTGCCGTTCGTGGGGCCGTCGTCGAGGCTGCGGACGTCGTGATGGGCATCGAAGGTGATCAAGCCGACCCGGGAGAGATCATCGCCCTGGGCCGAGACCAGGGGCCGTGTGATGGCGTTGTCGCCGCCGATGAAGATCTTCAACGTCGAGTCGGGAAGGTTTGAGGCGAGACCCCTCAACGCGTCGATGAGAGGGACCGGATCGATGCCGGACACAGCCCAGTTGCCGAGGTCCCGCACGGTTACCTTCCCGAAGTCGATCTTCAGCTCGCCATCGAACGTCGAGTAGCGATCGAGCCGCTCTCGCATCTGCAGAGGAGCGAGGTCCGCACGAGAGTCGATGAGACTCGATCGGGAGGAGGGCACCCCCACGACCAGCAGGTCGGGGCTGGAGTCTTCGCGAGCCAGCCAGACCCCGGCGCGCGGCCAATTCGGGTCAATGATCGTCATCGAGCATGGGCAGATCGACACCACGCTCACGGGCCACCCGCTGCGCCTTCTCGTAGCCGGCGTCGGCGTGTCGCATCACTCCGGTGCCGGGATCGTTGGTCAGCACCCTCTCGACCCGGAAGGCACCCTGTTCGGTGCCGTCGGCCACCACCTGGGCTCCGGAGTGGATCGAGTTGCCGATACCCACGCC
>JBAPYG010000138.1:0-1955 GCA_049284615.1 Acidimicrobiia bacterium | reverse complement strand
GCTCCGATCTGAACCGTCTCCCACCCGTGCTCGGGCGAAGATATCAACTCTGCAAAATCCCACGTCCGCAGGTCATCGGTGCGCAAGAGGTGGAGGTTCTCCTGGTCGTGGCGCCCAAGTGCTGCATAGAGCCCCCCGATACGTCGCGGGAAAAGGGCCATGCCTTTGTTCCGCGCCGAGGTGCCGTTGAGCGTGGCGAATCTGAAGGTCAGGAAGTCGGTGGTTTCGATGAGCTGGGGGAGGATGGAGAATCCGTCGTAGGCGGTGTACGTGGCGTAGTACGTGGACGTGCCGTCATCCTCCACGAAATGCACGAATCTGGCGTCCTCGATGCCGCGGCTCTCCGCGGGGCTGGAAGGCAGCAAGATCCTCTCCCCGATCGGAATGTCCATGTCGTACACCAGCTCGTAGTTCGATGAAGCCAGCCAATTGGTTAGCCGTCTTGTCTCGAAAGCCGCCGCCGGTGAAACGTCGCTCGCACCCAAGACTTCGAGAGCTCCATTGAGCTCCGTGGCGCCGAACGATTCTGGGAGACCCGCCATCAGACTGTCGACCAACCCATCATCTGCTCCAAGCTCGAGGAGCTTGCGCCGGAACACACTCCTGTCGTAGGCGGCGGAACGATGTCTTCCAGTGGTGAGATAGCTGCCCGGCTCGTCGATGGTCGGCTGGCCGTCGTCGTTGACCGATCCGGTTCTGAATTCGACCGATGAGATATGCCCCTCCCCGATGGCGCGAAGACTCATGACAAATGTCCCGGGCGCCCCGCCGGCGAGTGGAACGATTGACGGGTTGCAGAGTGCGGCCGTCTCGGGCGCGTACTCCTGTGTGAAGAAGGCACCGAGGAGCTCGCGGCGATCACCGTCGACATCCGGAAGAGATGGGATGAGATCTTCAACCCGGTTTGCGTTCTCGAGCCACACCGAGTGCAAGTCGCGATGGCGGTCGGCGAAATCCAGCCTCGTTTGGGCCAGGAGCCGCTTGGCCTCGTTGTCGTCGAGGGCGAGCACTCGATGGGCGATCAGCTCCACCCGGGTAGGCCCTCCGCCGAATACGGGCTCGGCCGGGAGAAAGGGCCGAGCCAGGATACGCGCAGGATCGGGTCTGATCTGGAGATCGATCCTCTTCACTTCGATCATGCCCATGAGATGATGGTCCGTCAGGTTCGACCTCGGGCGTATCTCAGTGTTTGTTCTCGTCAACGAGCGCGGTTGCGTCCACCAACCCAAGGATCAGGTCGGCGAGCTTCCCGGCAGTTTCATCCCAGCCCAGATCAGAGCTCATCGAAGAAGCAGTTCGCGCAGCACTCTGATAGGAGTCGTCGTCGGTGAGATAGCGTCGGAGCGCCTGCTGCAGCTCGTCATCGGAGTCGTGCGCGACTGTCGAGCCCGCTCCGGACGCCAGCATCTCGACGGCGCCCGGGAAAGCCGTTGCGATCACCGGGCGACCCGTCGATATGGCTTCACTCAAGATGCGAGAGGCGGACCTGCTCGTGTCGTCATAGGCAACGACGAGCAGATCGCACTCTTCGATCTGGGAGGCCAACTCATCGCTTGAGTGGAGAACGGGAACGATTTCTACCTGGTCTGCGACACCGAGACGCTCGGCCTCCTCCATCAGCTCCGACCGATATGCCTCTGCCTCGCCCCGATTCCATACCGGATCGGTGACCCCGATCAGTCGGAACTCGGGGGGAGGGTGCATGTCGTGGAGCTGCGCCAGTGCCCGAATCACCCGCTCGGCTCCCATCCCCGGTCCGACGAAACCCCAGGTGAGTATTTGCCTTCGGGGCTCGGGACGCGGCGCCATTGGCAAAAAGGCCGAGCCATGGGGAATGACCTCGACTTGCAGGGGGCGCTCTGCCTCAGTCTCTAGACGCACTCTCGCCACCTCGGTTGGGACGACGACCCTGGTGGCTTGTCCGGCGAGTGAGGCCAACATTCGAGTCTCCGGGC
>JBAPYG010000137.1:0-5485 GCA_049284615.1 Acidimicrobiia bacterium | reverse complement strand
AGGCCTGTCCCACCGAGGCGATCACCATGACCCACCTGTTCGAGATGTCGACGACCAATCGCCAGGACGCCATCTACACCAAGGACGAGCTGTTGATGGAACGGGACGGCAAGGTGCCCCACATGTTCCCCGACGACCACCTCGCCGATCCCGACGAGCTGCTCACCGCCGACGGATGGGTGCGAGCCACGGCGCCTTCCGGCATGGCCTCCTACGAGGGCGTGCAGATGTGGCAGGGGACGCCGGGGCCGGCATCGTGGGACCCCGAGCCGAGCCAGGAGGAGCGCGACGCCCGATCGGGGGACGGGGATGGCTGAGGCCTTGCTCTTCGTGGTGATGGGCCTCGCCGCCCTGGCCGGGGCGGTGACCGTGGTCGTCGCCCGCAACCCGATCTACTCGGCCATGGGCCTGCTGGCAACCCTGTTGTCGGTCGCGGTCCTCTATGTGGCCCAGCTGGCGCATCTCGTCGCCGCCGTCCAGGTGATCGTCTACGCCGGCGCCGTGCTCACTTTGTTCCTCTTCGTGATCATGCTCATCGGCGTGGACAAGGAGGACCGGCGGGAGGAGGGGCACCGCTTCCAACGCTGGATCGTGGGTGGCCTCGCCACGATCATCGTGCTCTTCGCCGGCGGCGTCACGCTCTTCGGCAACTTCGAATGGGTCCCAGCGGCGGGCGCCATGAACCCCGCGTCGACCAACGGGACGATCGAGGCGGTCGCGGAGCCGTTGTTCACCGACTGGGTCCTTGCCTTCGAGGCGACAGCCTTGCTCCTGACGATCGCAGCCGCCGGGGCCATCGCCCTGGCCCATTACCGGCGGAGGGAAGTCTGATGGTCGACCCCGGCTGGTACATGGCGCTCGCCAGCGCCCTGTTCCTCATCGGGGCTGTCGGTCTCCTGCTGCGGAGGAACGCCCTGGTGATGTTCATGTGCATCGAGTTGATGCTGAACGCGGTCAACCTCACTCTCATCTCGGCGGGCCGCGCCCTCAACGACATCAACGGCCAGGTCGCCGTGTTCTTCATACTGGTGGTCGCCGCCGCCGAGGTGGTTGTCGGCCTGGCGATCATCGTCGCCATCTTCCGTCTCCGGTCATCGGCCTCGGTCGACGAGCTGAGCGAGCTCCGAGGATGATGCGTCTCGCTCCGCGAGCCGTTGGAGTTTCCCCGAAACTCCGGCCGAACGGGGGGTCACGTGGCTGACTACCTCTGGTTGATCATCGCGCTACCCCTCGCCGGCGCGGTGTTCCTCCACTTCTTCGGCCGCTTCATGAGAGAGCCGCTGCCTGGCTGGCTGGCCAGCGCCGCCATCGGAGGGTCGTTCGTGCTCTCAGTGGTGGCAACCGTGCCGCTCGTCACGGGCAGCAGCCATGGCCACACCATCATGCTCTGGGAGTGGATGCCGGCGATCGGAGCCAACTTCGAGATCCTCTGGGATCCGCTCTCGTCCTTGATGGTGCTCATCGTCACCGGTGTCGGCACGCTGATCCACATCTTCGCCATCGGCTACATGCATGGCGATGGGCGATTCCATCGCTTCTTCACCAACCTGAACCTCTTCGCGGCATCGATGCTCACTCTGGTCCTGGCGGGCAACTACGCCATGCTGTTCCTCGGTTGGGAGCTGGTCGGGCTCTGTTCCTTCCTGCTCATCGGATTCTGGTACACGCGGCCCTCGGCTTCGGCCGCCGCCAAGAAGGCGTTCGTGGTCAACCGCATCGGGGACTTCGGGTTGATGGTCGGTCTGATGATCGTCTTCACCACCTTCGGGACGCTCTCCTACAGCGGCATCTTCGATCGCGCAGGCGAAGAGCTGACCGCAGGCCTCGCCACCGCGATCGGGCTCCTCTTCTTAGTCGGCGCCGCCGGGAAGTCGGCTCAGATCCCGCTCTACGTTTGGCTTCCCGACGCCATGGAAGGGCCGACTCCCGTTTCGGCGTTGATCCACGCCGCCACGATGGTGACCGCGGGGGTGTACCTGATCACCCGGTCGGCGGCGATCTACGAGCTGTCGACCGTGGCTCAGGTCACCGTCGCCACCGTTGGCGCGTTGACCGCGATCTGGGCAGCCTCCATCGCTCTCGCCCAACGCGACATCAAGAAGGTCCTCGCGTACTCGACTGTCTCCCAGCTCGGGTACATGTTCCTCGCGGTCGGGTCCACCGCCTATGTGGCCGGGATGTTCCATCTCATGACCCACGCCATCTTCAAGGCGCTCCTCTTCCTGGGGGCGGGCTCCGTGATCCATGCCATGAGCGACGAACAGGACATGCACAAGATGGGCGGCCTGCTCAAGAAGATGCCGATAACCGGCTGGACGATGGGCGTCGCCACGCTCGCCATCGCCGGGATTCCCCCGTTGGCCGGCTTCTGGTCGAAAGACGAGATCCTCGGAGCGGCCTTCGAGCGCGGTGGGTGGTTCTCCTTCCTGTGGGTGATCGGTCTCGTCACCGCCCTCATCACTGCGTTCTACATGACCCGGCAGTGGGTGATGGTCTTCCTCGGTGAGCCGAGGTGGGACGAGGACAGGCATCCTCACGAGTCACCCGGCGTGATGACCTTCCCGCTGATCGTCCTCGGCTCGCTCGCCGTCGTCGGGGGCCTGATCAACACCCCGCTGGGTCTCGCGCTCGAGCACTTCCTGGAGCCGGTGTTCGAGGGCATCGACCTTCAGCACCCACCTGAAGGATGGGGGATGTTCCTTCTCCTCGCCGGGCTCTCGGTGCTGGCGGGAGCCGCCGGCATGGCCGCCGCCTTCATGACCTATCGCCAGCCCGCCACGAGCTGGAAGGGCTTCGAGCACGGCTTCGAGCCCTTGTGGGGCACATGGGAGCAGGCCTATCACGTCGACGACCTGTACGGCAGGGCGATCGTCGCACCAGGGAGGAAGATCGCCGAGGTGGCCGCATTCGACATCGACGTCCCCGTGATCGACGGCGCCGTCAATGGCGTCGCTCGTCTCGTTCGGGGTGTCGGCGATTGGGCCCGCCCCCTCCAGACCGGCTTCGTCCGCAACTATGGCGCCCTCCTCCTCGCCGGCACGGTCACCATCGTCATCTGGCTGGTGGCAGGCTCATGAGTTGGCACCTTCAACCTCAGGTACTGGGTGCCGTATATGGGTCTTACGCTCTCGAGAATGACGAATCCTCGGACCGACGATTCGTTCTCGAGAGAGTTCGTGCCGTATATGGCACCCACTACCTGAGGTTTGGGGGCCCACCATGTTGACCTGGTTGATCCTCCTCCCGATCTGCGGGGCGATAGTGGTGGGGTTGACGCCGCGGGCGCGTCGGGAACTGCATCTGCCACTCGGGATCGCGCTCTCCATGCTGCCGCTCGCCCTGGCCATATATGTCTTCGCGGTGTTCGAGCCACAGGTCCAGATGCAGTTCACCGAGTACCACGTCTGGTATCAGCCCTGGGGAATCGCGTGGGATCTGGGCATCGATGGCATATCGATGCCGATGGTCGTGCTCACGACCATCCTCGTGCCGATCGCATTGGGCGCCTCGACGAAGCTGACGAAGCGCACGAAGGAATTCGTGGTGTACACCCTGCTTCTCGAGGCCGGGATGATCGGCGTGTTCGTCTCCCTCGACCTCTTCCTGTTCTTCGTCTTCTTCGAGGCGATCCTGGTCCCGATGTACTTCATCATCGGGGTCTGGGGAAGTGACCGACGGATCTACGCGGCGATGAAGTTCTTCATCTACACGGCTTTCGGCTCGGCGCTGATGCTGGCCGGGATCGTGGCCTTGGCCGTGATGCACAACGACCAGTTCGGCTCGGCGTCGTTCGCCCTCGCCGACCTGATGAGTCTCGACCTCACCACGGGGGCGGAGCGGTGGCTGTTCGCCGCCTTTGCCCTCGCCTTCGCCATCAAGGTCCCCCTCTTCCCGCTGCACACCTGGCTGCCCGACGCCCACACCGAAGCCCCGACGGCGGGCTCGATCCTGCTCGCCGGGGTCATGCTGAAGCTGGGGACCTACGGCCTCCTCCGATTCAACCTCCTGTTGTTCCCCGAGGCTTCCGTCGACGCAGTGTGGATCATGGGCACGCTCGCCGTCATCGGCATCGTCTACGGGGCGGTCGTGGCCATCGTCCAGCCCGACCTGAAGAAGCTCGTGGCCTACTCCTCGGTGAGCCACTTGGGCTTCATCGTCCTCGGCACCTTCGCCCTCACGTCGGGCGGGCTCCAGGGCGCGGTGATCCAGAACGTGAACCACGGTCTCACCACCGGAGCGCTGTTCCTCCTGGTGGGGATCATCTACGAGCGTCGGCACACCAAGCAGATTTCCGAGTTCGGGGGTCTTCGCCAGGTCATGCCGATCTTCGCCGGCTTCTTCCTCTTCATGATCTTCGCCTCGATCGGGCTCCCGGGGCTGAATGGCTTCGTCGGGGAGTTCCTCGTGCTCATGGGCAGCTACACGACACTGCCCGTGCTGACGATCGTCGCCGCCTCCGGGGTGGTTCTGGCCGCCATCTACCTCCTCTGGGCCTATGAGCGGGTGTTCACCGGAGTGCCCGATAAAGAGGAGAACAAGGTCCTCTCCGACCTGTCGGTGCGAGAGATCTCGCTCCTGGCCCCCCTGGCAGGCCTCGTCCTCCTCATCGGGCTCTACCCGAACATCCTGCTCGACAAGATCGCACCGTCCACCGAGGGCGTGCTTGATCGCATTGTCGCCTCCACCGACTACCAGGTCCCGGCGCCCGGGCGGCTCGGCGACGTCTTCGTCGCAGGCGGTGATCGCGAGTGATCACACCCGAGATCTCCTGGATCGCCATCATGCCCGAGATCCTGCTCGCCATCGGCGCTGCCGGTGTTCTCCTGATCGAGGTGCAGTGGAAGCCCGGCTCCAACGTGCTGGGGACCGTTGCAGCCGGCTCGATCGTGTTTGCCGTCGCGTTCTCGGTCCTGCAATGGGTCGTCGCCGGCGACGCGGTCACCTCTGGTGACCCCGGGTCGCTGATCGTGTTCTCGGGTTTGGTCCTGATGGACGGTTTCGCCGTGTTCGGGCGGTTTGCCCTGCTGGCCGTCACCGCGTTCGGGCTTCTCGCCGGCTGGAGGTACTTCGTGAGCCTGGGACGCCGGGGAGCAGAGGCGATCGCCCTCGTGCTCCTCGCCACCGCCGGCTTCTCGATCATGATCGCGTCCAACAACCTGGTGATGATGTTCCTCGGGCTCGAAGTGGGCTCGATCGCCCTCTACGTGCTGGCCGGCATGTCCCGGGAGCGAGCCCGATCCGACGAGGCCGCCATCAAGTACTTCCTGCTCGGATCGTTTGCATCGGCCATCTTCGTCTACGGCGTGGCACTGCTGTATGCGGGCACCGGGCAGTTCGAGATACTGGCGATTCGTGACTTCCTGGCCGGATTCGTGGTCCTCTCCCCGGCTGTGATCCTCATCGGCCTCGGTCTCATCATCGTCGGCCTCGGGTTCAAGGTTTCGGCCGCCCCCTTCCACTCGTGGGCCCCCGACGTCTATCAGGG
>JBAPYG010000136.1:0-1789 GCA_049284615.1 Acidimicrobiia bacterium | reverse complement strand
TGGCTCGATCGGCCTGCTCGGGAACGAGGTCACCTATGAGCCTCGCAATGGCTGGACTGGAGCCGTGACGTTCACGTATGAGATCAGCGATGCAACTGGGGCCACGAGCACGGCGTCGGTGAAGGTTCTGGTGGGCGACGAGGTGTTGGTGGGCGCCAGACGGCTCGCCGACGACCTCGGCGCGCAGGAGGTCACCTTCGAGCCACCGGCCCCTCGATTCGATGCAGACAGCCTGAGTCTCGTCAATCTCGAAGGGATCACACTGCTGACGGACTCCTTCTTCCAAACGGTTGGGGCTCTGCAGATCCCGCTCGGCTTCCTCGGCCTGACCGTGGCGATGATCGTGGGATTCGGAGCCACCTCAGAGGTGCCCGCCCTCGTCTTCGGCGCGAGACGTCGTCATTGGGCTGTGGTTCGATTGGGTCGCCAACAGCGACTCCCTGCCTACTCGGAGCCAGGCGGACGGAAAGTCGTCTACAACTTTGACCCGACAGCAGCGGCGATCGTGAGCGTCGCGACCTCCAGGACGGTGGGCGGCACAGAGTGGCTCCCGGTGGAGACTCCGAATGGTGATGCCTGGATCTACCGAAAGTATCTCAGCGAGCACGTCGATCTGCAGGCCTTTGCAGACGACCCCCGCCCAGTCCGGCTGGTACACGACCTGGCGAGACGGCTGCGTGACAACAAGGACTTCAGCTACCTGGTCAGCCAACAGGGACTTCTCGTGGCGCTCACCGGGGCGCCGAGCCGTCTCGCCCCGGACCATCTCGCCGACTTGATGGGTGACAAGAGGCTTCGGCATCTCCCCGACATCGGCAAGACGCTGACCACGCCCGAAGAGTTCACCGTCGCCGTGGCCGGGCCATTCCTCGAGGCCTATGACGCCACCCCCGAGATAACAGCGGAGACGCCCCACTCGCGATCGGCCCTCATCCCCACTGAGTGCTGGAACTTCCCCTACCTCGCTCTGGGACCGTCGGGCGACGTCCAGCCCTGGCTCGTCTTCTTCGAGTACAGAGATGGAAGGGCCTTCATCGCCGGACTTGGGATCGACGAGTAGCCGGGGTCGAGCAGCGGCGCGGATTCGATAAGGTTCGGTGACATGACCCTTCCACCAGACGACCTTCCCCCGGTGGCCGCAGCCGGATTTCAAGCTATGTCCGAGGAGGAGAGGCAGGCATTCATCACGTCCTACTCGGGCAGACGACGAAGCATGCCGCTGATGATCGCCCTCGCAATCTTGTTTCCCATTCAGCTGTTCTTCCTGGGGAGAATCGGCCTGGGCATACTGTTTCTACTCACCGGTGGTGGGTTCGGCGTCTGGTATGTGATCGAGTGGTTCGTCACTCCTTCGAGAGTCCGCGACTACAACACGAGGGTTGCAACCGAGACCCTGGCGATGGTGGGTTCCCCGGCTGCCGTCGCCGCGGCGGCGGAGGAAGAGGAGTAGAGCCACTCCTAACCTGAGCCGCGCTTGAACCAACTTCTCGCCCGCTCGCTCGTCTTCTTTACATCGGCCGCGGTCCTCGTAATCGAGATCCTCGCAGCGCGGCTCCTTGCTCCCTACCTGGGGGTGAGTCTCGACGTGTTCACGGGGATCATCGGCGTGATCCTGGCGGGGATCTCAGTCGGCGCATGGTTGGGAGGACGCGCCGCCGACCGCCTGGACCCGAGACGACTGCCCGGCCCGCTGCTGATCGCAGGTGGGCTGACGGCCTTGGCCGCGCCGCTGATAATCGACGTCGTCGGCCCATCGCTGTCCACCGACGCCGTGTCGATCGTCGTTGCC
>JBAPYG010000135.1:0-2175 GCA_049284615.1 Acidimicrobiia bacterium | reverse complement strand
CGTTGCCGCTGCCACCGGCTTCTTCGTGCCGGCGGCGATCCTCTCTGCCGTGCCTCCGGTCATCGTCAAGATCCAGCTCGACTCGCTCGACGAGACCGGTCGCATCGTCGGCAGCTACTCCGCGGTTGGCACCGCAGGCGCCATCCTGGGGACATTCGTCACAGGGTTCGTGCTCATCGCCGCATTCCCCACCCGTCCCATCGTCATCGTGGTCGGGGCCCTGCTCACGGTGGGTGGTGTCGTCATCTCGCTGACGAGAGGCATGTGGGCTGTGATGTCACTAGTGGGCGCCGGTGTGCTCTCGCTGGCCCTGGTCGGATTCACCGGGCCATGCCAGTACGAGACCACCTATCACTGCGCAATCGTGACCGCGGACGACGATCCACCCACCGGCCGGACCCTGGTGCTCGATCGAGTCCGAAACAGCTATGTGGATCTCGCGAACCCGACTCATCTCGAATTCCGATACATCAAGCTGATGGCGGACGTCATCGAGACGACGAGCGCCGGTGGTCCCCTGGACGTCGTTTCGATCGGTGGTGGGGGCTTCACACTCCCCGGCTACATCGACCACACCCGCCCCGGGTCGACCAACACGGTTCTCGAGATCGACTCCAGGCTGGTCGACATCGGCCGCGATGAGCTGGCCCTCACCGACGCCATCGAGGTGGTGGTCGAGGACGCTCGGATATCGCTGAGAGCAGTCCCATCCGATTCCGCCGATCTGGTGATCGGGGACGCCTACAGCGGAGCCTCGGTGCCGTGGCATCTCACGACCATCGAGTTCACCGAGCAGATCGACCGGGTGATGTCCCCCGACGCCACGTACATGATGAACGTCATCGACTACGGGGACCTCGATTTCATCCGCGCCGAGGCTCGGACTCTCGGCGAGGTGTTCCCCGAAGTCGCGCTCTTCGCCCCCGACGACTATCTCGCCGGTGAGGCGGGTGGGAACTTCGTCCTGGTCGCCTCGCACCGGCCCATCGACGTCGCCGCCATCGAGACCGCCATCCGCGACCGCGGTGGCTCTGAGCGGGGCATCGAAGACGCTGCCCTGAACCGCTTCGTCGGGGAGGCCCGGGTCCTCACCGATGACTTCGCCCCGGTCGACCAGATGCTGGGTTGAGGTTCAGTCCTTCTCGATCAGATAGAACTCGGCGAACTCCGAGCACCTGCCTTCGTCTCCAAAGCGGAGGAGAAAGGCATTGTGGTAGGTGCGGCCGGGATGCTCGCCGATCGGCTCATAGCGTGTCCAACCGACCGCCACGGCCTTGGCGCCGTCGACTGCGTAGGGGGCGTACTCCGCTTCCCAGTCGGCCGGGTCGTCCGGGTTCTCCAGCCAGCCGGCGACGATGGCCTCCCGGCCACGGGCCGTGTGCTCCTCCGATCGCCATGGCCGATAGCTGTACACCGCGTCCTCGGTGAACAGCGCCCCGATCCGGGCCGGATCGTTGCTCGACCACGCCTCCAGGTAGTCGTCGAGCCATTCCTGAACCTCGTCGTGTGTCATCTCGTGGAGGCTACGCGCCAACGTCGGCTCATCCATCGCGGGGAACCGGATTGGCGCGGGTTGGGTCTATGCGAGAGGACCTCAGAGTCGTAGAATTCGCATTGCCGTCAGGCAACGGCACAAGGATCGGCTGCAATGGGTGAACTCGTCGGTGCTCTTGTCACGATTCTCATCTTCGGAATCCCGGCGTTCGCCATCGCCAGCTTCACGGGTGGGTTCGCCGGTGCCATCGCCGCCGGAGGGCAGGAAGATCGCTCGCTCGTCCAGAACGCGGTGATCGGATTTATGGCGTGGTTGATCGCAAATGCATTGGTCGGAGAGTGGAGTGAGCCGACAGCCCGTCTCCTCGTGTTGACGTTCGTGTTGGCCGTGATCATCGCCTGGTTGGACGATCGCCGGCAAGCCCGTCGTGGTGCTTCCGGACCCCATCTTCCCGTCAGCCACATCGACTGACCAGATCTCCATCTTCGGCATCGTCAGGCGACCACACCGCATCGAAGGATGATCTGCTGTGTGAGGTCGAGCAAGCGCTGCTCGTTAGGGTCGGCTTCGCCCCGGTAGGCCCAGAGCCATCACAATCGACACCGAGCTCGGCGTCATCCGTGACATCACAGCGCGGGCGACCGTGCTCGACATCTATGACGTCGCACGGTTCGCATACC
>JBAPYG010000134.1:0-3385 GCA_049284615.1 Acidimicrobiia bacterium | reverse complement strand
GTTTCGCTCGATGCCCTCGGCCGGGGGGTTCTCGCAGACGGCGATCAACCAGCGGGCCGGGGCACGCACCCAACTGAGTGAGATAGTCACCGTCGTGCTCGCAGTTGCCTGCGCACTCTTCCTCGGCGCCATCCTCAGTGACCTCCCGGCGGCGACCCTGGGCTGCATGGTGGTGGTCGCCGTGATCGGGCTCATCAGACCGGCCGAATTGACTCGCTTGTGGGGTATCGACCGGCTCTCGTTCTGGGTGGCCGTGGCCACCGCCGGCGCCGGGCTCTGGTTCGGTCTCGTCGAGGCCGTGCTGGTCGGGGTGCTGTTGACGCTGCTGCTCGTGCTCCACGAGCTCAACACGGTTGGGGTCGACGAGATGCACCTGACGGCCGGCGGCGGCGAGCTCCGCCCCGTCGACGACTCGACCCACGGGGTGCCCGGTCTGTTGGTGCTCCGGGTCGGGGGGCCGGTCTACACGCCAACGTCCGCAGCGTGAGACGCCAGATCATGGCCGCAGTGGAGGCAACCCGACCCGACGTCGTCGTCATCGACGCCACGGCCACCGTGAGCACGAGCGCCACCGTCCTCGACCAGCTCGCCGAGATGAAGCTACGGGCCGCTGCGTTGGGAACCATCGTATGGCTGGCGGCACTCCCCCAACGCTCCCTCGAGATCACGCGAAAGCTGGCGGCGTGGTCTGCCTGGGCTGAGGCCGGGCGTCTCCACCCCACATCGATGGCCGCCATTGCCGCCTATCGGGAGGGGGCACCGATCCCGCTGCGGAATGAAGCCACAAAGGTTCCCGGCGAAGCGGCCCGGTCCACCCCTCTCTTCGACTTGTTAGGTTCCCTGAATGCCCGATGGAGGAGCCCTCCGGGATGGATCGTCTCGAGATGGCGACGAGGATGGACTGACCCGAGTCGGCACAGACCGAGAGGACGAACCGATGGGCGACACACCCGACGTCATGCGTCTCGCATCATGGAGAGAGGGTGTGACCCGGCGGGCGATCCTCGAATTCATCGATGCCTCCACCGTGCTACCCGCAGAGAAGCGGGTAGCGGTATTCGACAACGACGGCACGCTCTGGTGCGAGAAACCTGCCTACATCCAGCTTCTCTTCATGCTCGATCAACTGAGACGGGCGGTGAGGCAAGACCCGGCATTGGCCGAGCGCATCGAGTACAAGGCGCTGCTCGAGGATGACAAGCCGGCGCAGGCCGACCTGGGTCTGCCCGCCATCGCCATGGCGCTGGTCGAGTTGGGAGCGGGGATCGGCCCCGACGAGTTCGATCGACGTGTCAAGGACTTCGTCGCAGGGGCCAGCCACCCCCGGGGAGGCCTTCCACTCCGACAAATGCGCTACCAACCGATGCTCGAGCTCATCCAGGATTTGAAGGCCCACGACTTCTCGGTGTTCATCGTCACCGGCGGGGGGACCGAATTCGTCCGCGCCATCAGCAACGACTTCTACGGCGTCGACCCCGAGCGAGTGGTCGGCTCCCTGATCAAGTACGAGGTGCAGCGCGACGTCGACAACCGGCCAGTGCTCATCCGCACGAAGGAACTGTTCGGCGACATCGACGAGGGGGCGCCCAAGGTGTCCAACATGCAACTGGGGCTCGGCCGAAGACCGATCTTCGCGGCCGGTAACTCGCCCGGCGACACCGAGATGTTGGAGTACGCCATGGGCAGTGGGGAGCCTTCTATGGCGCTGCTGGTGAATCACGATGACGCCGATCGCGAGTTCGCATACGAAGCCGAGGCCGCCAGCTTCGAGAGCCAGGGCTCTTTCGCCAAAGCCGGCCGGGACCGGGGTTGGACGGTCGTCAGCATGAAGGACGACTGGGACCGGGTCTTCTCCGCGCCCGCCTAACGTCGACTCCGTCATGTCCGACCAGATCTGGATACCCGCAGGCGAGTTCTCGATGGGCTCAGACGACCACTATCCCGATGAGGGACCGAAGCGGCGCGTCTCTGTGGACGGATTCTGGATCGACAGCACCGCCGTGACCAACGGCGAGTTCGCCAGGTTCGTCGCCGACACGGGGCATGTGACGACGGCCGAGGTGGCGCCGAAGGCCGAGGACTATCCGGGGGCCCATCCAGATGATCTGGTCCCGGGCTCCCTGGTCTTCACCATGACCGCCGGACCGGTGCGTCTCGACGACTTCCACCAGTGGTGGTCGTGGTGCCACGGGGCCGATTGGCGGCATCCGACGGGGCCGGGCTCCAGTCTCGCGGGACTCGATGAACACCCCGTCGTGCACGTCTCATACGAAGACGCCACCGCCTACGCCAGGTGGGCCGGGAAGGACCTGCCCACCGAGGCCGAGTGGGAGATGGCAGCGCGGGGTGGCATCGAGGGGGCCGAGTTCACCTGGGGTGCAGACGACCCACAGGACGGGCCCGAACCCAAGGCGAACACCTGGCAAGGAGGGTTTCCTTTCGAGAACAGTGAGATCGACGGGTGGACACGCACCAGCCCGGTGGGCACGTACGAGCCAAACGGCTTCGGGCTGTACGACATGGCCGGCAACGTGTGGGAGTGGACGACGGATTGGTATCAGGACCGGTCTGTGCAGCCGGCCCACTCGTGTTGCTCCCCGGACGGGCCACCCAACGAGTCGGACAGCTACGACCCGGCACAGCCTCAATTTCGCATCCCGCGCAAGGTCGTCAAGGGCGGGTCGCACCTGTGCACGATCCAGTACTGCTTTCGCTATCGCCCCGCGGCACGACAACCCCAGATGATCGACACCAGCACCAGTCACATCGGCTTCCGCTGCGTGGATCGCCAGCCCGGCTAGCCCGAGGCGCGGGCCCCGGTCGTGTCGAGCACCACGAGGTCGTGACGCCAGAGACGCTCGACGAACGAGACTGCATCGGGGCCTAGCTCGGCGACCGGGCGCCGAGCGTCGATCCGTCGGAACATCTCGAGTTCCCGACCGTCGGCGAAGAGAACGAGATCGGTGTCGGTGTGTGCCCGATTGATGAGGGCTGCCGCCACCCCCGGGGGTAGACGCTCCTCTACCGCGATCGCGGTCGGCACCGGCACCGGGACCCAGCGCCCGACCCCCGGATCTGAGAAGTCGAGACGACCGGTCGAGGGGTCCTCTGCGTCGAAGAGTACCGCGCTGTGACGGGTGATGGTCCCCCGAAAGAGCTCAACGAGGGCGTACTGGTCGTCGACGGATAGCACACCGATCCTCTCTGCGTGCGGTGTCTCGCTGATCGCGCCACAGTCGGGCAGATACGGTGCCTGACGCTCCCAGCGCCCGAAGCGGAGACCGGCGCCGGCGATGAGCTCGAACAGCTCGGGCACCGAATAGGCGCGGTCGCGCGGATTGCACAGCGCGTCGGCCAGGGCGTCATCGTCTCCGAAGTCCCGGGT